>JAQWSU010000055.1 GCA_029243025.1 Pirellulaceae bacterium
CTCGATGTCGGCTCATCACATCCTGGGGGTGAAGAAGCTCCCAAGGGTTTGGCTGTTCGCCAATGAAAGTGGTACGTGAGCTGGGTTCAGACCGTCGTGAGACAGGTCGGTCCCTATCTGCCGTGGGCGTTCGAAACTTGAGGAGGTTCTTCTTTAGTACGAGAGGATTTGGAAGGACGAACCTCTGGTGTACCAGTTGTCGCGCTAGCGGCACGGCTGGATAGCTAAGTTCGGAAAGGATAAACGCTGAAAGCATCTAAGCGTGAAGCCCTCTCCAAGATTAGGTTTCGTATGTGCGTCAGCACGAGAGTCCCCTGGAAGACGACCAGGTTGATAGGCCGGATGTGTAAGCACGGTAACGTGTTCAGCTTACCGGTACTAACGGACGAAAGCTTGGCCACTTATATTCAACACTCTTGACGAAGATGGAGAGTCTTCGACATCAAGACGCCATTACCACAACCTTTTAAGTACGGCGAGCCGACAGGTTCGTCGTACTTTTTCCGGTGAACATATCGTAGTGGTCACACCTGTTCCCTTACCGAACACAGAAGTTAAGCACTGCGAGCCGATGATAGTACTGCAAGTGCGAAAGTAGGTATTGCCGGATTTTTTAAAGCTCTCTCTGACTTTGGTTAGAGAGAGCTTTTTTTTTTGATCCCACGCCTAGCGAGATAAGCCATTAGCAATGGGCTCGGAAAGACGGCCCGCGTGCGCAAAGTTGTAGCCGACCCATCGTCCTGATTTGTCGACCCATCGTCCTGATTGGAAGTCACGACCGATCGTATTTCTAGGTCATGAAGGGTGGTTGGGGGCTCAAACAGTTGAAACATGGCGGCCGGTTTTTGTTAGACTAGTGGCTAATTCGAATTTCTACTTGTTATGGAGCATCCCCCATGCCGACTTGTTTGACTCTTTTTCGTGTTGTGAACGTTTTCTGCATAGTGCTAGTGGTGCACTGTTCTAGCCACGCGTTTGGACAGGAAAACAATCAACCCCCCGAAGGCTATCGGGCCCTATTCAATGGGAAAGATTTGAGCGGTTGGTATGGATTGGAAACGATTGATCCCCGCAAATTAGCGGCGATGAGTGATCAAGATCGACAGACCAAACGGCAAGCCGATACGGCGAATGCGCGGAAGCACTGGACAGTCGAGAATGGCGATCTGGTGAATGATGGGAAAGGATTCTATCTGACCACCGACGATGATTTTGAAAACGTCGATTTCTGGATTGATTATGCCACGGTCCCCAAAGCAGACAGTGGAATCTATATGAGAGCCACGCCTCAGATTCAAATTTGGGATTACACGAAAGAGGGGGGGAAATGGAATATTGGTGCCGACAAAGGATCGGGTGGCTTGTGGAATAATAGCGCTGGCACGGCGGGCAAGGATCCGTCTGTCTTGGCCGATAAGCCTTTCGGCCAATGGAATCGATTTCGCGTTCAGCAGGTCGGTGCACGCACCTGGATCTGGCTGAATGGACAAGAAGTGGTCGACGGAGCGTTGATGGAAAACTATTGGGATCGAAAGAAACCCTTGGTTAAAAGCGGGCCCGTCCAACTGCAAACTCATGGTGGAGAAATTCGCTGGAAAAATATTTTTGCTCGCGACATTCCTTGGAATGAATCGCTGGAAATGTTGCGATCGCGAGACTCAGACGGTTTTGAAGCAGTTTTCAATGGCAAGGACTTTACCGGTTGGTCGGGGCCAACGGACGGATATGAAATTGTTGATGGGGCGCTCGGCTGTAAGTCGGGGTCCGGCGGAACCATCTTCACCGACAAAGTTTATGGCGACTTTGTCGTGCGTTTTGAGTTCAAACTTCCGCCTGGTGGTAATAATGGTCTGGCAATTCGCTACCCAGGAGCAGGTGACACAGCCTATGCGGGGATGTGTGAACTTCAGGTGCTTGACTCCGAACATCCCAAGTATGCCAATCTCGACGAACGACAATACCACGGCTCTGCCTACGGGATGGCTGCTGCCACGCGTGGTTATTTGCGACCTAGCGGGGAATGGAATTTCCAGGAAGTCACTGTGGAAGGTTCACGAATCAAGGTTGAGCTCAATGGGTACATCATCCTGGATACCGACTTGAGCCAGATCACCGAATACATGGCCAACAGTCCTCATCCAGGTAAGGATCGTAAAGAGGGCCATTTTGGTTTTGCGGGACACGGCGATTCGGTCCAATTCCGAAATATTTCGATTAAGCAAAAATAGGTCCGTTTAGGTGGAGCGGGTGGTCTAGGGTGACTATCTGCTGGTGTGGCGGAGGGGGTTGCGCGGCGACTGCTTGCAATGCTGGTGGTCGCCTGCTATGTTCCATGCGCAGTTCGGCTGACGGTCGGAAGAAAAACAGAGTCGGCTCGGGCTAACGGGGAGTGGCTTGATTGGGTGGTCGGAAGCCTGTGTCGCAGCAATGTGGCTCGATGGATTGTTTCACCACGTTTTAGTTTCGTGCTGTGCGAAACGGGTTGCGAAGTGCAAGGAACTAGCGATGCTCGTCCTTAGTCGAAAGGTCGGAGAGCGGATCTTGGTCGGTGACCAGATCACAATCACCGTAGTTCGCTTGACCAATGGCGGTGTGCGTTTAGGGATCGAAGCTCCCGGCGACTTAACCGTGGTTCGCGAAGAGGTATTGAAAGAGGATCGTCCCGTCTCCGCTAGAAAAGGATTGGCTTCTGATGCGGCGGGCTAACTAGCGAGACAACGTCGGCTGCTTGGCATAGCGAATACCGATTACCTCGGATAAGTCGGCCGTATCTCCCAGTTCGAGCGAGTCCAAATCCTTGTTGGCCTCAAGAATCTGTTTTAGTCGAGCTGCCTTGTCGGCGGCCGTATCTTCTCCACGCTGTTCTTCTCCGGGTGCACTGCCCCAGTCAAACTGCCGGCGATTTCGGGTGATCAGCATGAACCGTTTGGATGACGGTGCGGTGGCGTCGGCAGTCGATTCATTTGTGGGGACTTCAATGCGATGGAGTTTTAGCGGCTCCCAAATGTCTTCTAGCAGCGCGACGATACTGGCGGCTTTCACGACTCGATCATCGCCCCACGGATTGCCAGGTGGTCCGGCAGGTGATGTGTTGATGCCGGAAATCCAGGGATAGATGGCCGCTTCTTGCTCGGTCAATTCGACTGGCAGCAGGCAGCCATCAACGTCGATTGGAAGTAGGCCCGGTTCATCGAAATCTTCGAACATTCCGGCCGGTACCTCCACCATTGCGATCGGACGCCGATATTCTACTTGGACTTCGACAGCGGACGGAAATTGTTTGTTGACGAACTTGACTCGTTTGACCCAAGGTTGCACCCCGAATGCCTGTTTGACTTGAAGCACAAGTTTTTGGTCCAACAAGCTGGCGTTCTCAAGTTGGCCAAAAGCGATCGCGTTTTTTTTCACATCCGATCGAATCCACTCTGGCTGTTCATTGACGGTGAGTTTGGATGGGTCAAGGAGATAGGGGGTTTGGCGGAGTATTGTGTCGCTGTATCGATTCCAAAGATGGTAACTTCCAATCCCAAGAACGGTACAACCGAGCAGCGTTGCGGCAACAAACCACGCCTTACCTTCCAGGGGGCGGAACAAACGTCCGACGATTCCAACTGGCCCTTCTTGGGAGCGTTTGGCAGCCATTTTTGGACCTCCTTGTCCACAGTTGTGCATTATCTCAGCAGCGAAACTTTGCCCGGTTGGCAACTTGCCGCTACCAGATTCGTAACTCGCATTCAAGCGTCACACCCAGTCCCGCGTGCACTCGAGTCTTGGCCAATTCGATTAGTTTCTTCACGTCTTGGCTCTTTGCACCGGGGCTGGCGGTAACATAATTTGCGTTCTTATCGGAAATGCCCACGCCTCCAATTTGATAGCCGCGCAGACCTGCTTGATCGATTAACTCAGCCGCATTCATGCCTTGAGGATCCTTGAAAACTCGACCGGATCCAAGTTCCCCGAACGGTTGGGTTGATTTCTTAATAATCCAGGCTTTCTGCATACGTCGTGTGAGTTCGCTGGGGTCGCCTTTTTCCAGTACAAATTGAGCTTCCAGAATGGCGAGTTCGTCCAAATTGCTTTCCCGGTAGGAGAATCGCAAATCGGACCGCTCTCGGACTTTGATTTCTCCGGCATGGGTCACGACGGTGACTTGGTCCGTCCATTGACCGACGGATGCCCCGTGGCTATCCGAGTTTCCTTGGAGTGCGCCGGCGACAGAACCCGGTATGCCAACTAAAGATTCCATGCCCGCCAGTCCTTCACGAACGGCGGTTGAAACGACATGTCCGAGTTTCGTGCCTCCGCCGGTGATCAGGCGACAATCTTCCACACGGATTTCACTGAAGGCCGGAGCGGAGAGATGAATTACCAGCCCTGGAACACCCTCATCGGGCACCAATATTCGTGAGCCACCGCCCAAAAGACGGGTAGGGAGCTCGGCGGCCTGGGCGGCGCGGACTAATTCGACCAATTCATCACGACTCGTTGGTTCAGCGAAGTATTCCGCAGCACCTCCCAAACGCAGCCAGGTGTACGGCGCGAGTAATTCCTGCTCACGAACAATGTGTTCCAACCCTTGAAAAACCGACATGCAAGGTGCCCTTTTTCCACGTGAGCGAATCAACGCCCATGGCCTCCTACGAAAAAACTTCCAATCGGCGATAATAGGCGGGCTATGAGTGAGGTGTCAATGTGAAGCCGGCGAATGTTAGCTGAGTTGCTAGCGGTTTGCCGCTCTCTTGCCCTCTTTTTTTCTGCGGAGAGTTAAAAAATGCATGCTGAAATCATTGCAATCGGTGACGAATTAACCAGCGGAGAGCGGCTGGACACGAACAGCCAATGGATCAGCCAGCAGCTCGAGCAGCAGGGTATTCGTACCTTGTTTCATACAACGGTCGGTGATGATTTAGAGGCAATGATCGGCGTTCTTCGAATTTCGGCTCGTCGAGCTCCTTTGCTGGTGATCACGGGCGGATTGGGGCCTACCGCGGATGATTTGACCCGACAGGCGCTTGCTGCTGCGACCGGGACCGAGCTAAAACTGGATTCAGGAGTCCTTGAGCAGATTTCCCAGATGTTTTCATCTCGCGGCCGCCAGATGCCAGCTGCCAACGAAATTCAGGCCATGTTTCCCCAGGGCAGCCAAGTGATCCCGAATCCCTACGGAACGGCGCCTGGTATCGATTTGGAGATGCCTGGGGTCGAGCAACCGGCGTGCCGACTTTTTGCCTTACCGGGAGTTCCTGCGGAGATGAAGCAGATGTGGGTCCAAACTGTGGCGCCACGGATTCAAGGATCGATACGAAGTCAACAAGTCATTATGCACCACCGAGTGAAATGTTTCGGGGCCGGGGAGAGTCAGCTCGAAGGCATGCTACCTGACCTCATCCGCCGCGGTCGCGAACCGCGTGTGGGAATTACTGTTCATAAAGCGACAATTACACTGCGTTTGACCGCTTCGGGAACTGATCGGGAAGCGTGTTGGCTGAAAATGCAGCCAACCCTTTCCACGATCCATGAATGTTTGGGGGATTTAGTTTTTGGTACAGAGGACGACGAATTGGAGCATGCCGTCATTGGGTTGTTACAGGCAAATCGCCATAGCCTTGCCGTTTGTGAGTGGGGGACGGGAGGGATTGTCAGTCAATGGTTGCATGCCGTCTCCGCAGAAAACCATCCTCTGAAAGGTGCGACCGTTCTACGAGAACAAGCGTCTCTACAGTCGTTGCTCGAACTTCCGCCTTCCCCCTCGAAGCTCGGAGATGAGGCGGCGGTAGTCGGATTAATGGCCGAGGCCATCCGTCAGCGTAGCAACGCGGATTTTGGCCTGGCCGTTGGGCAGTTACCCGTTGAGAGTGACCAAATGCCCCGTGTTTATCTCGGATTGTCGGGACCACGAGGCACGGATGTCCAATCACGTTTATTTGCGGGACATCCCGATATCCTGCTGGATCGTGCGGCCAAACAAGCGCTCGATCTGTTGAGGCTTCATTTGATCTCGAACGAAAATGAAAATAAGGAGTTATCATGAGTGTCGAATCGATCATGATTCAAGACCCAGAGGGGACAACGTCAGCGGATGTGCTCGTCGGTTTTGGCTTTAATTGCTATCGCTTGCAAACAATCGTCAGCGGACAAACAATCGATGTTCTGTGGTCCGAACCTGGCTTTGAAACGGGAAGCAAGCGTGCTTCGGGCAGCGGTATTCCGATCTTATTCCCTTTTCCAGGACGAATTAAGGGAACTCAGTTTCATTGGAATGATCGGGCGTATCCCTTGGAGGAAGGCGACGGTTGTGGCAATGCGATTCATGGCTTTGTGCACCATCGACCGTGGCGATTGATTGACCGTGGTGCGGACTTTGTCACGGCTGAATTCCAGCCATCGATTGATGATGCTCGCTTACTTGACCAGTGGCCGTCGGATTTCTTCCTGCGAGCCACCTATCGTGCCAGCAAGGCATGCCTTGCATCTCATTTCGAGGTTGAAAATCGGGGTAATGAACCCTTGCCGATGGGACTGGGAACGCACCCCTATTTTCGATTGCCACTCCAGTCCGATTCCAACGCGGATGATTGCCGTGTGCAGGTCCCCGTGTCTTCGTCATGGGAATTGATCGAGATGAATGCCACGGGGAAATGTCTCCCACTTGCGGACGCGCTCGCCTATCAGACGGGATTGAGATTCGGCGACGTCCGTTTTGACAACGTTTTTTCTGGTCTAACTGGTCGACCCGGGCAGCGAGAAGCCCAACTTCATGATTCCAACCCTGGTTGCTCGGTTCGGATTCGTTGGAGCGACGAATTTCGAGAGTTAGTCGTCTACACTCCGCCCCATCGCGAAGCGATTTGTATTGAACCGTACACCTGCGTGCCGGATGCTTTTCGACTTGCTCAGCAAAATATTAATGCGGGAGCCCGCCTGCTCCAACCAGGAGAGTCTTTCCAAGCGTCGGTCGATATTCTGATCGCAGATTCTTAGGCCTGGGAAAGAGCAATCAATGGATGAGATGCTGATCGGGCCTAAAAAAACGACCTGCCAGTGCGGCAGATCGTTTGGAATTTGTAAAGCGTTGGTTTTGGCTAGCTACTTGCTAGGTAGCTCGCCCTTTTTCAGGTGATCGCCGTAGGCTTCACCGCTTTTGCTTTTCTTTTTGGCGACCTCGTCAAATGCCTTGTCGAGTTCCTGAAGCACTTTTTCCGTTTCGGATTTGCGTGCCGCGGAGCCACCTTCCTTGCCTGCTGCTTTGATTCGCGCGTTAGCATCACCGTCAATGAGCTTTGCCAATTCGTCACCGTAGCTGTTGCGGACGGTTTTCTTTTCGCCCTTCACGTGGCATGTATTGCAACTGGCTTTCTTGAATGAATCTTTGAAAGACTCGTTGTCGCTGGGGGTGACATATTTTTTCTGGAAAGCTTTCTTAAACGGCGCGATCGCATTGGCGTTGGGGCTGATCAACGTCACAGTTGCCGCACAAGCAATGCAAACCAATAGGAATCGTTTCATCAAGGTCTTCTCCTTCAACTAATTTCCGAAAAGGCTTGGTTGCCTTTGTAGGTTACCTGTCCGAAGCGAGGTTTGCCTACGAGGGGGGAATGTCCGGAAACGAGACCCCGGACAGGGTTTCGGCTTGAAAACATCTCTTTCGTTAGTAGAATCTGCCCGGTTTTGTCTGTCAAGGAAGGAAGGGGGGCAGGTGAGCGGCGTTAATTTACTGGAATATCGCCCCGTTTCAATCGCTGGCGTGTAGCAGTCGACACAACGACCAGATTTCTCTCGGAGTTGAAGCTCTGCCTCGTCTGCCTGCGTCGTCGCCTATCTGCTATCGTGTCAAAAAATCCTCGCAAAGCGAGGCGGAGTTTCAAGGCGGATATCCCGATAATCGGTTTTCCGTTCCCTGCCGTGCGGCTGGCAGCGGCGGATAGCATAAAGAGGGCGATTTCTTGGCAGATTCAAAGGGTAATCACGACAGCGTGTTCGGCCATAAGCCTGGTCTCTTTTTACTTTTTTTCACCGAAATGTGGGAGCGATTCAGCTATTACGGTATGCGGGCCTTGTTGGTCTTGTTTCTGGTCAGTGAATTTGCAGGAGGAGGTTGGGCCTGGTCACGTGCGGACGCACTCAATCTCTACGCGATCTACACAGGGCTCGTCTATTTGACACCAATTATCGGCGGTATCGCAGCCGACAAGCTGCTGGGATATCGAGGAGCTGTCTTGTTGGGAGCTTTGCTAATGACGCTGGGACATGCGTCGATGGCATTAGAACAGGAGTCGTTTTTCTATCTTGGGCTCGCCTTATTGGTTGCAGGAAATGGCTTTTTTAAACCCAATATTTCATCGATTGTTGGTCAACTGTACGCGGATGCTGTTGAGAAAAAGGATGCCGCGTACACGATCTTCTACATGGGGATCAATGCGGGTGCATTTTTGGGGATCTTGTTGTGCGGGTATATCGGTGAAAAAGTGGGGTGGAGTTTTGGTTTTGGCCTCGCCGGGATTTTTATGGCCTTAGGAATGGTGATGTTCTATTTGGGACAATCCATTTTAGGGGGGAGTGGACAACGCGAAGTGGCAGGTGGTCAAGTTGCTGACCAGACGAATAGTGCTGAGAGCGAAGAAGTACCGGGCGTGGTTCGTGATCGGTTGATTGTCATTGCGGTGCTCTCGTTTTCAACAATCTTCTTCTGGATGGCATTCGAGCAAGCTGGCGGTTCGATGACCATTTTTGCCAAAGATTACACACAACGCGTACTGAGTGGGGGAGCCGCCACTGCATTCTTTTGGGTCAATACGGCATTGACCATCGTTCCTCTTGCGTTGGTCACTTATGTCTTACTCCGCTTCTTTGGAAGTACATTCCGTCATATACCGCTTTCAAATGTTGCCATCGGTTTAAGTTTTGTGATTATTTGGGGGCTGGCGATCTGGATGTTGAATAAAGAATTCAACATGCGAGCCTACGAGATTGCTTACAGTTCGCCCATGGCGGATCAGCAGCCTGAAAGCGTGACAACCACAGTTCGTTGGGATCGAGAGTTGGGGGATAACGAGAAAGTGTTGGTGGTTGATCTGGAGGGCAAAGGCGGTGCTGGCAAATTAAGAATCATTACGGCAGAGCAAGCCGCCGATTATGAAACGGAGTTTCCGGCAACCGTTTTGCGAGAGAAGCAAAATGAAACAGAAGTGCCTGCTTCTTGGTTTGGTATTTTGAATTCGTTTTTCATTGTTGCCTTAGCGCCGTTGTTTAGTCGGATTTGGGAGAGTAATTTAAATCCATCCGCTCCTTTCAAATTCGGGCTTGGCTTAGTTTTATTGGGGCTCGGGTTCGGTGCGTTAGCGCTTGGTTGTCTTGGCATTGATCAAGGTGCGGAAACCGCAACGGTGAGTTTGTGGTGGTTGATCATTGCTTATCTGTTCCATACGCTTGGGGAATTGTGTGTCTCTCCCGTTGGTCTGTCCTATGTCAGTAAGCTCGCGCCCATTCGCTTGGTAGGATTGATGTTTGGTATCTGGTTCGGTGCTACGGCGATTGCGAACTATTTGGCGGGCTGGACCGGCAGTTGGATCGACAAAATCTCAGATGATTATGGCCTGGTGACTTTCTTCTTGTTGTACACGGCCATTCCGATCGTTGCTGGAGTTGTGATGTGGGCGATGACGGGCTGGATCAAAAAGAAAATGCACGGCATTCACTGACGAATGCTGTGAGGTGCTGGCTGCTTTCGCCACGTTGATGTTTATTCGAGGGGGGCGACTTTGGGCAGCGGTTGACGGGCAGCGGGTCTAGAAGGGATAGAAGGGGCGCGTCTTACGTGGCACAGTTTGTTCTGGCTCCGGTAAACGGGGCAGCGTTCCTTGTTGGAAGCCGGCATCCAGGCCGTTCTGGGAGGCACCCGTTGCTGGATTTGCCTCCGTGCTCAACGCGTATTCTGCCACCCGATGTTCATGCATGGGCCGATTTTTGTCAGGCGGGTTTTGCCATTTGGCCCGTTTGAAGCGTGGTAGATTCTCTGACCAGTGGCCACGCCACATTTCAAAATTAAATGCTTCCATTTGAGTTCGATCTTGAGGCGTGAGTTTCCAGAAGACGTCGATGCCTTCATAGAAATTGCGATCGCCAAAATACTCGATTTGGGCCATCATGGCCGAGAGTCGCTGGGGTCCGCTTTGGCTGATTAGTGGTGACCAGCTCTGGGTGAGCAGAATACTGTTTTTGCAGTAGATGCTGACATCGACCAGGTAGGGATTTTCAAGTGAGCTGGTAAATTCGCCTAAGCCTTGGTCCATCACAGCGGTGACATGATCCAAATCGATCATGATTTGCTCACCGCGTCCAGGCATTTCTGCGGCGCCGCCCATGCTGACCAGCCGTTCGGTTGTCGACAACAGGCCGTTATTCCACTTGAAGCTCAGTGGGGCGGCTTGATCGGCTCGTAAAACGGTAGTTTCGCCCCGGATCACGCAGTGATTGAGGTCAATTTCGGTCTGAAGTCGTTCGGCACCCGTGATTGGATCAAGCATGTCATCGATTGCATCTGGGATAATTCGAAACACACTGACGTTGTCCAAGTTGCTAAAACGTCCGCCGTAAGAGTTACGAACGGTAATCGTGCAATGGCGGACCGTGACGATAGGACTGTTTTCAAGAGCGAACAAAGCCCATTCGCCTTCCAAGGTGTCGTTGGGAACGACTAACTCGAGATGCAGCCCGAGTAGCTTCAATTCGCCATCCGAAACCTGAACCATATCTAATGTGTCAGCGTCGCTGACGCTGAAAGCGGTGCGGAATGAGAGTACGGGGGAGTAACCATCGGCCGCTGAGATGGTTAAGACGCGATTCGGCAAACTGAATTTCATCGCATCGAGTTCAACTCGCTCATTGTGACGTAGCTCAATTTTTTCTATTGAACCATCTTCCATTGCCAGTCGTGTGGCATCGGCGAGTGTCTTAGCGGCTAGGCTGCCGTCAATGAAACGACCTTCATCAATGCTGGGGTCGACGACAATGGTTTGCTCTTCGAGTTGATTGTTGGTTGGTCGTTCTTGAGTTGCCGTTGAGGTCGGGGATATTCCGACTCGATTGAGCAGTTCGTCGAGTCTCCGCATTAAAAGTGGGCCGTCGAGTTGTGTGCTGTTTGAGTTTGCCTCGGCAGCAGTCGCCCCCTCTTCGCTTGTTGGGGGGCTGGAAGCTATGGAGCGGTTCGGGCTGGCGGTGGTTGGAGACTGAGTGGCTGCGTTATCCTTGTCCAGCAGGCTTTGTCGTCGGGCCGATTCGGGGATCGTGAAGCTCGGTTGTATACCGCTTGTGTTCCCTTGCAGCCAGATTGGATCGATGAATAAGACAAAGGTGAGTAGGAAGAGGAGAGGAACGATCCAGGGTAAATGACGTTCAACCCAGCCAATGCGTGATGGCTCGGGAGCGATGTAGATAGGGTCGCCGTGGGGC
This sequence comes from Pirellulaceae bacterium, assembly GCA_029243025.1. Taxonomy (NCBI): domain Bacteria; kingdom Pseudomonadati; phylum Planctomycetota; class Planctomycetia; order Pirellulales; family Pirellulaceae; species Pirellulaceae bacterium. Next base: position 11,449 of record JAQWSU010000055.1, read on the forward strand.
GTGGTTTGTAAGCCGAGACGTTCCCCCAGCACGAGTAAATCACCGATCAGATCACTTGGTTTTTGATACCGGTCTGCCGGGCGCTTGGAAAGCATGCGTGAAATTACCGGGATCAAATCATCGGGGAGATCAGGCCTCAGCAAACGCGGATCTGGCGGCGCTTCTCCGCTGTGACTCAGCAGTTTCTGGAGTACGGTGCCGTCTGGAAACGGTGGTCGTGCCGTCAGCATGAAAAACAAGGTGCAACCGAGCGAATAGATGTCGCTGCGAACGTCCGCCATCCGTGGGTCCCGAGCTTGTTCGGGTGAAATGTAATCGAACGTACCCAGTGTCACTCCGCTGGCGGTCAGATCGTTTTCTTCTGCCTTCATCGGTTGTAGACGTGCCAAGCCCATGTCGACGAGCTTTGCCTTGCCGCTTCGAGTTAACAGCACATTCGAAGGTTTGATGTCCCGATGGACCACTTCCCGACGCGACGCATGTTCCAAGGCTTCGGCAACTTGCAGTGTGATCTTCAGCGCGTCTTCGACCGACATGGGGCCTCGGCTGGTAATCTGATCTCGAAGATTCTTTCCCTCAATGTATTCAAAGACGATGAAATACCAACCATCATCTTCACCCACAAAGTACACGCGAGCAATATTGTCATGATCGAGTCGCGCAGCACTTTGGGCTTCGTTCTGAAAACGCTTGACTGTTTCTTCATCCCGACCTTGGTCTCGAGATAAGACCTTCACTGCAACGATGCGGTTGAGCATCGTATCGGAAGCCCGGAAAACGGCTCCCATGCCGCCGCCGCCAACGAATTCAAGTAGATCGAAATGTGCCAGCTTTCGGCCGACGAGTGTTTGTCCTAATTCGCGGGGGGCGATTTGGCCGTCTGCTGTTTGCGTGTGGATGGGCGGACGAGCCGAGATGATCGTCGCGTCATTTGGCAATTGTTCTTCTACCGCGTCTGCGTGCTCAGTGAGCGGTGGCGTTGCGTCGGAGTCTTTCGAAGCACCTGCGCCATCTTGCGAATCGGGAGGTAATTCAGGGTCCGAGGACTTGTCGTTCATCGCGACGATGCCTGCGTGTGTTTGACGCCAAGAGAAATGAACCAGCCGAGGTCACCCCAAGATGAGGCGAGTCAACGGACTCGAACAACTGCACTCTTCAAGTTTAGTTGTCGCGCTGCAACGGGTCAAACATCGTTGGTTTGAGGCCGAGATTGGCCGAGAAATCGCCCCGATGTGGGCGAGAATGATTGATCCGTTCCAGCCATGTGCCCAGCTGGAATCGCGGAAATATTCGTCTTCGCCACCATTTGCTCACGCCGCGCGACGAATCGTCATCCGATCTGAGCGATGGAAATTGGCATGGCTGCGTTTCATCTGTTCGAGAATGTCTGTCGCCATTCGGACGGATTCAACCGCATCGCTACCGGGCACACGCGGTTGCCTGCCCTGTCGAATGCTATCGATGAAATCTTGTTGTTCATCAAGGAGAGGATTGTTTTCGTTGACCTCAATGTTCCGGACTGGCAGTAGTTGATCGAACACATGTTCTTTGTAGTGGTCGACATCTTCTGAGGACAGACCGTAAATGTTCCAAGAATTGTCTTGTACCAATGAGGAGCGACTCATTAAGGAGGCTTGTCGAGCTCCCATGTCTATTGAGACAGCCTGCTCCTCTTCGAAGACATTCATGTATCGCTGTGCCCGTTGAGACGTGCGCGATGCTTTTAAGTGCGCTACGCAACCGTTGGCAAACACGAGACGTGCTTCCGCAAAGTCTTCGTGGGGAGTTAGCGTTGAGATTCCCGTTGCGGTTGTCTGGACGACCGGACTGCCGGCTAGTGATCGAATCAAATCCAAGTCATGAATCATGAGGTCGAACACCACACCGACATCGGTCGATCGAAACGTAAAACCCCCGGTGCGTACTGCTTCAATAAAGCGAGGCTTTTGGATCTGCTTGCGTGCCTCAGCAAAGGTTGGGTTGAATTGTTCGACGTGGCCTACCGCCAACACCACGCCCTGTAGGTTGGCTGCCGAGGTCAGTTTTTCGGCTTCATTGAGATCGGTGGTAATCGGTTTTTCGACAAGTACATGAATGCCGTGTTGTATCAATTCGATTGCGATCGGGCAGTGCAGGGATGTGGGGGCGGCTAAGATGGCCGCGTCGATCGACGGGAGCAGGCTGCGGAAATCGCCCGTGCTTTCACAGTCGTTACTTCTTGCGACTTGTTCCCGAGCATGAGGGTCAGGATCACAGACGGCAACTAAGTCGGCTCCCTGTAATTGGGTTGCCAGTCGGGCGTGGATCCGGCCCAAGTGGCCACAACCGATCACGGCCAAATTGAGCTTGTTCACGCTGCTCTCCTTGATTCACGACCGCGTCCAAAACGACCCTCTTGTTGTTGCTGAACGAATCCCAACAGTTCATTGACTTGGGGGTGTAGTTTATCTTTGCCGCGAAGGATTTCCCGAGCTTGGTCGAGTCCCGTCTTGGTCCGATACAGCAAGCGATACGAATCGGTGAGGGCGCTAATCGCCTCTGCGGAAAATCCATTCCGCTTCAATGCGACGACATTGATACAGCGTGGTCGTGCGGGTGAGCCTTCCACTAGCATGAACGGAGGCACATCCTGAAGTACGCGGCTCATGCCGCTAATGAAGCTGTAACTTCCAATTGTGGTGTAATGGTGGACCGCAACGGCGCCTGAAAGCGATGCAGAGTCGTTGATGTGTACGTGACCCCCCAAGAGTGTTGCATTTGCCATGATCACTCGATTGCCCAAGCGGCAATCATGGGCGATGTGGCTGCTGGCCATCAAATAACAGTGGTTGCCGATCGACGTGATGCCGTCTTCTTTTTCCGTAGCACGATTTATCGTGACTGATTCACGAATGACGTTATGATCGCCGATGATTACTTGAGTATCGCTGCCACGATAACTTAAGTCCTGAGGTTCACCGCCAATGACCACACCGGGTGAAATGTGGTTGTAACGACCGATCGAAACGCGTCCGGATAAAGTGACGCTGTTTTCTAATCGTGTGCCACCGCCGATTGTCACGTTGGGACCGATCACACAGAAGGGTCCGATCTCAGCTGAATCAGCAATATTTGCTGATGCGTGGATGACGGCAGTGTCCGCGACCAGTGAAGCCATGTTGTCGCTCCGATTCAATGCAGGCTCGTGCTCGTGGGGCCTGACCTCAACGGTCGAATCCGTCGATGCCATCGGACAGCGGGCTTGCTAATGTATCTCGTAAAGGTGGGTGATGTTTGAGCCGGGCTAATGTCACTTGTGGGTGAAGTCAGGCCGATGCTCGACGACTATCAATCATTTGGCATTCAGCTAACAATGCTTGGACCATGTTAGCGTTCAATCGGTGACCGCTGCGGTTGGCTACGAATTGACCGACCAAATCGCATCCGGCTAAGGCCAGGTCGCCGACTAAATCAAGCACCTTGTGCCGAACACATTCATCTTCAAATCGCAATTCGTTATCGATGACGCACGTGTCATCAAAGACCAGGACGTCTTTGGGGGTGACTCGTTGGGCCAGTCCTTGTTGACGTAACCATTCTGCTTCTTGACGCAAAATGAAAGTCCTGGCAGGAGCCAATTCAGTCGCAAAAATCTCGGCGGTGATTTTCGTTTCGAGTGTTTGTCGACCGATTACCGTGTCATTGCCATAGTCGAGTCGGTATTTGACTCGCATGCCGTCGCCGCGGGTCGGTCGAGCCTCAATCCAGCTTTCATCGTCGCCGACACGCGTGATGTCAGTGACGTGCAAACAAGGGCGAATCGCCGTTTGTTGCTCAATTCCTGCGGATTGTAAGGCCGTGACGAATTGAAGGCTGGAGCCATCGAAGCCCGGGACTTCCGGGGAATCCAACTGGACCTCCGCATTGTCGATTTGCAAGCCGGCAAGAGCCGCCATCGCATGCTCGACCATTTCCACCTGAACGCCTTGCGCGGCAAGGATGGTTCGGCGTGGGGATTCAATCCGATGATTAACTGTGGCTGGAATGCGAACTGCTGGATTCAGGTCTTTGCGAACGAAAACGATGCCCGTATCCGCAGGTGCCGGCTGAAATTCCAGTTTCACATCTCGCCCGCTCCAGAATCCGAAGCCTGTAAGGGCAACGGAGCGGGCGATCGTGCGTTGGTGTCGATTAGGTCGAAGCAATGTTTGGAGTTTCCAGAATCAAGAGTCCGCGATATCAACAAAATTAAGTTGTCTAGCCACAAAGGTTGTAGCCGTGCTACTTGCGGATTGTGCCCTGAGCGGGACGTTTTTGTGCGACCCGATTCAGGCGATCTGAAATCTCTGCCGTGATGTCGAGATTGTTTTGGTAAACAATCGCGCGGTTGACACCTGCGAGTACCGAGTTGCGATCTTCGGGACTGATCTTTTCACCGTTGTAGCGTAGGACCAGGGAGATTTTGCGTGCACGAGAATATTCCGCGATGGCCTGAGAAACCTCTTTGTAGACCATGAAGTAAACGCGGGCTTCTCGTTCCAAGAACTCTTTCTTCTTGAGTTGGGTGTCGACGGACAGCTTTGCTGTTTCGTCCGCAACGCTTCGCTCAAGCTTGATGTAATCCGGTGAGCCAGCTCGGTAATTAGTGAGCTGTTCACGCTTCTTTTGCAGAGCTTCGTGACGCGTGCGAAGCGAGCCTTCGTAGGCTTGAACTTCTTGCTTCATACGCTCCATGGTCGATTTGAAGCCCGTGTGGTCTTTGAAAATCTGGGTGATGTCAACGACCGCCACGGGGCCGACCGATCGACTTTGGGTCGGTTGCCGTTGAGCAGCCGTATTGCTTGGCCGGCCCGGATTCACAGGGCGTGCTTGGCTGGTTGTGCGGGGTTGGTACTGAGTGGGTCGACCTTGTTGTTGGGCTTTAACCGTTGTCGAACTCAGGAAAAGGGCCGTGCACAAAGAAAATAAAAGAGTTGTTCTAGCGACAGCTTTCACGATCAGCGCTCCTTGCTGGTGGTGGTCGTCCGTGACCTCGTGACTGAAAATGTAATTCGGTTATCCGTACGGAACCGTATTTTGTTGGGTTCTGCCTTTTTTGGTATTTGCTCAAAAAGTCATCTGGGCGGACATTCTGCCGTGACAGTCGGTACACGTAAAGACCAGATTGCTATTCTTGTTGCCGTTTTTCCTATTTCGCAAACTGGGAAATGTCAGTGACAGCGTGTCGGCATGAACGGATTCTTGCGGACACTGTCGTGAATCGAGTTGAGCGGTAAGGGGAATCAGAACGACCTTGAGGATTATCGGGTATCGGCAGCGCTGATTGTTAAACTTTGTTCCGCTTTTCCTGCTCTCCGCAACGAATCGAATGGGGGCTGTCTGGCAAAGCCATCGTGTCAGAATATCGACTCGAATTCGGCCGGTTATGTGTTAGGAACTGAGCGATCTGATCAGCCATCGAAGGCTGAGGAGGAAAAAAGTCGGCTATTGACCGGGGAGGTCGTCCGCAGCCGATTGGCTCGCTTGCGAAGGGAGTGCTATCTCTGGGGAGTTTGGGTTATCGTCCGTTGGGAACTCCGATAATTCCGACGCGCCAGACGATTCCGGAGTGTCGTCGGTTGTCGGCGGCCCGTTGTCAGTGTCAGGTTTTTGGGGCGAAGGGGGCAGCTGCTTTGCGACTCGCTCGGGCGGTTCCGCTTGGAACGTCGGTCGGCGCTCAGAGTTTGCAATTTTCCACGCCAAGTCGCTTACAACATCTGTGATCTGTTGGATTCCCGCCAAGTCAATCTTTTCGACGTCGTCCGTTGGGCGGTGGTAATCGCGATGTAAGCCCGAGAAAAAGTGCATCACAGGGATTTGGTATTCGTAAAAGGAAGCGTGGTCACTTGGCCCGTTGCCGCCAGCTTTTTCACGGTATTTCAGCTGATTCTCTGCTGCAATGGGAGTAAACCAAGCTTCGAACTCGGCTGCCGTTTCGAGCCCTTGGATGGTCAATGCTTGATTGCCCAATCTCCCTACCATGTCAAGGTTCAGCATGGCGACTGTTTGCGACAGCGGATATCGAGGCTCACGGGTGTAATGCTGGCTTCCCAGAAGGCCGATTTCCTCGGCGGTGAATGCGATGAACAGAATTCGCCGTTGGGGCCGTTCCGGATGCGCGGCCAGCCTGCGGGCGATTTCCAGCAAGGCGACAACTCCCGATGCATTGTCATCGGCCCCGTTGTGGATCTCTCGGGTCCACGGTGCCAGCGAGCCACTTCCGCCCATTCCGACGTGGTCGTAGTGGGCGCCTAGGATCAATGTTTCTTCGGCAAGCGGCCCTTCTCCTTCAATTAGTGCCAGCACGTTTTTTGCTCGCACCGGATCAAGGCTTGCGCTGGCAACGACCCGCACGCCGTCAAGTTCTTGACTAGCTGGTCGAAGCTCGTCGAGCTGATCTTCCAGGCTTCTGAGGTCGGTCGCCAAGGATTGTTCCAGCAATTGGTTTGCGAATTCTCGCCGACAAAAGAAAACGGGTAAGTCCTTTTTGATCGGTCCTGTACCCGCTCCGTCAACCGCGGGGATCTTATCAGCTTCATCAAGTCGCTTGTCGAGATCGTTTAACCCTTGGGTGAGGCTTAAGACGCGATCGCGATGTTGGCTGAATGCGTCTGACTTTTGCACGTTCAGCTGTGCGAGCTTCTGCTGTTCATTCTGAAGTTGCTGCAGGCGCCGCTCCCACTTGGATTTCAAAGAGCGGGTCAACTTATCGACCCCATGTTGGTCGTTGACGAGGATCACAGCTGCGGCTCCGTGCGCAGCCGCATTGGTGATTTTCTTGCGGAAATGGGCGTGTTCCGTGTGCTTGCGACCTTGGAATATGCTTTTTCGATCGGTCTGTTGGGGTTCCTTGCGAATGATTAATACGGCCTTGCCATTGGCATCCAGCCCTTCGTAGTCGTCGTAGTTGTATTCGGGGGCCGTGATGCCATAGCCGGCGAACACGAGCGGAGCGTTGATCTGATTGGATCCACCGATCGCAAGCGGTCGAAAGTCTTGGTTTAAGAGCAGGTCCGTGCGGTTTGATTGAGAGGGTTCTTCTGCGTTTACCGCTTTCACCGTGAAGGCAAGTGTGTTTTTTTCGGGGGCTCCGATCGTGACACGGCCCGGTAGGTTGATGAACTGAAAGGGGCCTTGATCATAAATGGCCGTTTGCAGTCCCGCTTTGGCAAATTGCTCGCGGATGTAGTCGGCCGCTTGATCAAGTTCGGCAGTGCCGATGCCGCGTCCTTTCAGTTCATCGCTAGCGAGGTAACGGATGTGGGTCTCTAGTCGTTGGCTCACGCTGCTTGCGTCGTCGGCGCCAGCAGCAAATGTTGGCCAAAGCAAGACGGCGATCCAGCAAAAGCTGAATGTCAACCTGTTCGCGTCGCAACCGCCAATCAGCATGCGATGTTCCCTCTGCCTAACAGTCATTGAAATGATCTTTCTCAGCATGAATATTCTTGATTCTATCCACATTCTAGGAGGCTTGCCAAAAGGGGAGGCAGGTTGTGCAGCAAAGTTGAAGAAAGATTGAGCAAGAAAGGTTCCAAATTTCCCCATTGGAGAAAAGTTGCGGAGGCGATATTCTCCCTCTTGGTGGTGACATGGATGTTACCGAGGGGCCGTCGGTCGACGGACGCACAGGGAGGTGCGAGATCGCGATGATAAAGAGTGACGCGCAGCGGCGCGTGTTGATTGTTGATGAATCGGATGAATCCCGCGAGGTGCTGCGCACCATTCTTGAGCGGCGGGGTGTCGAAATTGTGGAAGCGGTGGAGGGCCGTCAAGGTTTGACGCTTGCGGGGAGTTGTTCTCCGGATCTGATTGTATTGGATTTGGAAACTTTGCCCGGTGAAGACGTTGAGCTTCGGGATCAATACGACCGTCAATCGAAATCGAATTGCACGCCAATGCTGTTGTTGGGGACGGTGCCAGCTAGCGACGCAACGTCATCCCAAGGTTCCGTGATGGCGAAGCCCTATCATTACGGCCCGCTGCTTCGTACAATCGAGGACATGCTTCGGGTAGTCGAACCATGAGCCATCGACCGACTCGTTGCCGCTGACGGCAACGATCAATTTCTCCGATCGGCAGGCTCGGGGGTTCGGCCAATTGGCAGAAACTTCAAGTAGGTTGCCGACGTGTCGTCACTGTTTGTCATTCAGGGTCGAGATCAGGGTAGACGGTTCGAACTGCGTGACAGCGTTTTAGGCGTTGGTCGGGACGCATCGAGTCGGATTCGATTGCATGATACGGAGGTCTCGCGGCGACACGCCGAGATCCGCAAGGTCGATGAGGTGTATCGGTGGATCGACCTGGGCAGTTCGAACGGATCCTTTGTTAACAGTGTGCGTGTCGATCAACAGTCGCTGCGCAGCGGTGACCGCGTGCAAATTGGTCGTACCTTGATGATCTTCACGGCCAGCTCGGATTCGCATGCATCCTCCGTCGTTCAGCATGATGTCGACATCATCGGCCACGCGGACGGCCAGTCTCGCATTATCAAATCAGTCAGTCATGAAGAAGGCAGTCAGTTTCTGTCTGGTCTCGAAGCGACGGGCAGTCCCTGGTTGGCTCGTGCTCGCAGCAATTTGCAGATCATGTATCGCACGGCTCTGGCGGTTAGCCACACACTTGATATTGATCAGCTGTTGCAACGCATCATGGAGCTTATCTTTGAATGGGTCGAAGCCGATCGTGGCTGTGTAATGTTGATCGATCGCGAGACTGACGGATTTGTACCCAAGGTGCGTCGTAATCGTAAAAACGCGGCGGACGGGAAGCAAGCTGACCCCGATGAACGCATGTCAATCAGCGGGACAATCCTCGATTATGTCCGCAACCACCAGGAGGGTGTGTTGACAAGCGACGCGCGGGAAGATGAACGGTGGGATCCGGGCGCAAGCATTGTCAAGCTTGGAGTGCGCGAGGCGATCTGTGTGCCGATGCAGGGACGTTACGGGATGGTCGGCGTGATTTACATCGATACTTACACTCCACCCGGCCGTCGATTACAGCAGAAGTCATCCAATCGCTTTTCTGACGAACATCTGAAATTGATGATTGCCATTGCTCACCAAGCGGCACTTGCGGTGGAAGATACGTCTTACTATTCCGCCATGTTACAAGCCGAACGTTTGGCTGCTATCGGTCAGACCATCGCCGGCCTGTCTCACCATGTAAAGAATATTCTGCAAGGAATTCGCGGCGGTAGCTTCTTGATTGAAGAAGGTCTGAAGTCGAAAGACTGGGATGTGACCGGCAAGGGTTGGGGGATCGTCGAGAAAAACCAGGAGCGGATTTCAGCACTCGTTATGGACATGCTCACCTTCAGCAAGGAACGTGAGCCTGAAATGGTTGGTTCTGACCTCAACGAAATTGTCGGTGATGTGATTGAGCTGATGCAGGCTCGGGCCGAACAGGCAGAGGTGACGCTTGTGGATTGCCGAGCGACTGACATTCCCAGCATGTATTTTGATCCCGAGGGGTTGCATCGCGCCGTTCTGAATGTGGTGAGTAACGCGATTGACGCTTCGGAGGACGTCGGCCAGGGGAATGTTGAAATCAAAACAGAATACGAAGAGGATGACGGCTTGTTGAGAATTGTCGTCAGCGATAACGGGGGAGGAGTGGATCCCGAACAGTTGCAACGGATCTTCAACGTGTTTGTGTCGGGGAAGGGGAATCGGGGCACCGGGTTGGGGCTGGCCGTAAGTCAGAAGATCCTGAAGGAGCACAATGGTGAGATTCGGGTCGAGAGTCAGCCTGGGCAAGGGAGTCAATTTTGTCTCGAGTTGCCTGCGGTGCTGATGGATCGGACAGCAGAGTTGCCCTTGCCGCTGCAACCACCTGGCGACGTCAAATTTCCGTCGGACGAGCCCGATCAGGGCTAGATATTCGTCGGGCCCGTTGAAATTCGGCGCTCGAATCGCCGATTCTTTTCGGTCAGCGAGTCCCTGACGCGTCTCGAGATCATGCAACACTTGGGGAGATCGCTGAACGGCTGCCCGCTCGTTTTGCCTTTTGACCGGCCGCGACGAAAGGGGAATCCACCCGCGAAATCAAGAATTCCGCGCTGATTGCTGATAAAGTTCATGGAATTTAACGGAATTCGGGTTAGAATCAGCCCCCAAGGAAATTGGAATCCAGCCTAGAATAGAGGGGCCTTGTCAGGGCTGGGGGATTTTCGCGGGTCGCGTGATCTCTCCGGTTTGGCTTGCCGGCGGATATTTAAGCGTTTTGGGATGTTCCAGGAGTCTAAGGGACGTTCCCAGAGGAGAAAGTTTGGCTCCTTCGCTGCCGGGGGGTCTGACCGAACGAGGGTACGAAATAGGCAAGTCTTGGTCGGGAAAATTGAGAGATACGAAGCGTTTTAAACATCCACTTCGGTGCGAAAATCGCTCCCAATGCCGCAGGTCGATCACTCGAAAAGCTTGCAGTGGTAAGCAGTTTGTGTTACTCTGCTGTCACGAAACATTGGTAGTCATGTTTCTTTTTATTTTCTCATCCGTCTTTATTATTTTTGGGAGAGGGAGGATTGATGAAGAATCCACGTAAGGCCTTCACTCTGGTCGAGTTGCTGGTCGTCATAGCGATTATCGCTATCTTGGTGTTGTTGCTTTTGCCCGCCATCAATGCAGCGCGTGAAGCGGCACGTCGTGCACAGTGTATCAACAAGGTTAAGCAGATTGCGTTGGCAATGGTGAACTACGAAAGTACGTTCCGGGCTTATCCTTCGGCGGTTCCAAGCTGCACGGAAAATGCTTGGGTTTCGACCGGAACGCAAACGGGAAACATTTGTGCAGGTCCAAACTGGGCCGGCCAAATCCTGGGTCAAATTGAAGAAATCGAATTGGATCGTTGGTTGGTCAAGTGCATGGACCATCAGTGGCAGGCTGCTGATGACTGCGAGCATGAGCTGGGTCAAGTCGGTCGGTTTACGCCAGAGTTTATGGTTTGCCCCAGTGCTCCTCAGCCCATCAAACTGCACGAGTCCGGAGCGACAGCTTACGAAAAACTGTCCAAAGGTAACTATGCTGCGGCCCTCGGTGCAGGAACCTATTACCAATCGATCGATGGTAACCCGAAGGTTGATGATCGACTTGAAAATCGAGAGAAGTTGCTGCGAGGCGTGATCACCGTCAGCATGCTCCCAGGCTGGAAAAGAATTAAGCAGACGGAGCAAGATGAGTCGATCAAGGGTACTTGGAAGTATGGTCGCGGTAAGGGAACGAAGACTCGCAAGCTTAAAGATGGTGCTTCCAAAACCATCGTGATCAGTGAAGTTCTCACAATCGACGGTGGACGTCAGTTCTCCGACGACATCCGTGGTGTTTGGGTGGCCCCCTCCATGGGTGCCAGTACCTACAGTCACTTGACTGGACCGAACTCGATCAAGCCTGATGAAATTAACGGCTGTGTCCGCGAAAGGGATTTACCGCCGAATTCACCTTTGGTTTGTGTGAACAAACGACCTAGTCGTTCGCCTTCGGCTGCTGCAACCTTTGCGGCCGCTCGAAGTAAGCACAATGGTGGTGTTGTCGCAGGTCGTGCTGATGGTTCCGTTGGCTTCTACGCTGACGACATCCAGATTAACATCTGGCAGAACCTCGCGACGCGAGCTCGCGGTGACCGCACCAACGGTGAGGAATTTTAGGAAACGGCCATCTACTGGCCGGTTGTATCTCAATACCCGAGTGCCGTGTTTTTCGGCGCTCGGGAGTTTTTTTTTGAGGGGAAAGGGATGAAGACGGATTCAGGAAAATTCGGAATGCAGTGGTTGTTGGGCATTCTGGCCGTGAGCGCCTTAGGGATGGCAGTTGGTTGTGGTGGAGGCGGTCAAAAAACGGCCGACCCGGCCAGTGGGATGGACGAAGACCAAAAAGCTGTGGACAATTTGGTGGGTAAGGTTTCGGATATCTCTGGAAGCTTGCCAGCTCTGCGAGCGATTTTTACCAAAGAGGCGTCGCCCAGTTCCGCGACGGCGGCCAAGTATGGCAAAAACATGTTCAGCGTGGTTGACGACATTGTCATCAGTGGGAGCACCGCTACGATGAATGTGGAGGTCTGTGGTTACGAAGAAAACTCCGTACCTTCCACGAAAGTCTGGAAAGCGCAAAAAGTCGACGGGAAATGGAAACTGTCTAACGCCCCCGTCTAGTCGCATCCCAGCGCAAAAGTCGACCGGGGGGTAAAAGGTAAGATGACGAGTACTAGGGCGAGTGGTCAGCGGAAGTGGATCATTTCGCCCTTTTTTGATCTTTGCTTCGTGATCAATTTGTGGTGGTTGCTGGCGCTTCTGCCTCAGCCCAGCTCGATTGGGATCACTCAGTCGACTTCCTTTGAGTTCTGGCAGGTCTACTTCCTGACCACGCCACATCGCTGGTTGACACTGATTCTCGTTGCGACCGATCCGGATCGACGGCAGGGACGGACCTCGCTGTTCATCAGTATCGCGATCATCGCGGCTGTATTGGTGACCGCGACTTGGCAGTTCTACGGCGCTTTTACCTGTTTGATCCTGGTGGATTTCGTCTGGAATGCTTGGCACTTTGCCTCTCAGCACGGAGGCATTTTGCGGATCTACGGTCGCATGGGAGGCGGTGGGCATCCCACCTTGGAGCGATATGCATTTCGGACGTTTGTCACCTACACCGCGCTGCGAACGGCTGGCTGGTTAACCGGATGGACGGAAGATGTGAGTTGGGCTCGAACGACCATGCTGTCGCTCGATTTTCTGGTATTGATTCTGCCCGTCGTGTTGCTCAGTTTGGAGTTTTTCAACCGTCCGCTGGAACGACTCGGAAAGGTTTTGTACCTCAGCAGCGTGCTAGGCATGTACGTGGCCACCCTGTTTGCGATTCGCAGTGGTCAGCATTATGCCGTGATTGCCTTGGTGGTCGCGTCGGCTGCCTTTCATTCGGTTGAGTACATGGCGATTGTCACCTTCTACGCTCGGCGGAGGTGTGATTCCGGATCAGATGCACCGTTCCAACGGATGGCACGCAATTGGCTCCGCATCCTCACTCTGTATATCATCTGTATTGGGGTGGTGTCTCGCTACACCGATAGCCACCTCAAGGATTTCTATATTGGCATCAATTTGTGGGCTGCTTTTCTACATTACGCCTACGACGGCATGATTTGGAAGCTCAGGCGACCTGAGACTGCGAAAGCGCTCGATGTGCAATTGAAGTCTAACAGGGCAGAAACGGGGCGGGCCAACGGATGAACGAATCAAGCACTGTTGCTGAAAAAAAAATCCGTTCGTTTGCAATTGGAATTGCATTTGGGAGTTTCGCCATTCCCTGGTGGGCGATTACCTGGGCGGGTGTGGAGCAATTTCAAGACTGGCCTGCCGCCGCGGCACCCTTTGGGCTAAATCGGATCCTGATTGCACATCTGGTAGCTGCGTTGCCGTTCTGTTTTTGGATTAGTTGGAGAGTATCTTCGATCCTCAAGCATCAGTTGGCATTTTTGATCTGTATCGCAGTGGGTGTATTGCTGGCTCTGCTTTCCTCAAGGACCGCCAACCAAATCGCTGAAATGATTCTGCTGTACGGTGGCGGTTTCAACCTTCTGTGGCGCACGCTGTGGGTAGTCGTCTTGGCCATTCCCTGGTGTCTGGCTACGGTCTTTATTCTCAAGAACAAGCTCGGCATCGAGAAGCCTTTCTGGTCGGATGGTCTCACCGCCATGCTCTTGCTTGTCGTGCCGTTTGTATACTCGGATTATGTCATCGAAAGACAGTCGATTTTGTTGCGGCATAGTCTGGTGATGGAGCAGTATTCGACAGCTCTGAAGCTGACTGAAAAACTAGCTGTGATCGGGAGTAAGCCGCTGCTCGAGCAGCCATCAGGGACCTTGTTAGAGCAGCTGCAGGCGACGGTCAGCCAATTGGAAACATCAGTATCGAAGCCTTTGCCAGACGATCCATCGCGTCAGCAGTTATTGCAGCGCGCTCAGGAATTGTTCAGTCTTGGACAATTTGAACCAGTGAAACAGCTGGTTGGTGCCCGGGCAAACGTTGATCCAATGGCCAGTTATCGGTTGGCCCTCACGTTTGAAGCCGAAGGGCAGTCTGCGGCAGCCGTCGACCAATACCGCACCACAGTGCGTTTGATTGAAGCCAATCAGTCTCCTGCGTGGATGCCTCTGCTTCGCATTTCAATCGAACACTTGGTGAACAATTTGAGACGCTCAGGTGATTATGCTGCAGCCGAAGATGTACTGCTGGGCGGGTTAAATGAGTCACCCGAATTACGTGATACTTTTCTGCTTCAGCTTGGATATCACTATTCAATGGCGGGGCGGACTTCTGAGGCGGTTGATTTTTTCGAGCAAGCTGGCCAGGCCAATCCTGAGATGCGGAAGCGGGCGGAAGCTGAAATCTCGAAAATGAATCATCAGGCGGCAGGTTGTTTGTTGAGAGCTGTGCCCGCCGCCTCTCGCTGATCCAGCACCGCTCTCTCTTTTCCCTCGATCGCTGCCGACTCGGCTGAATCGCAGCGCGTCATTCGCCGCTTCAGTCATTTGCTGTGAAGCCGGCCGGCATGCCTACGAACGGGTTGCTGCGGATTTCCTCGCCGATGGTGGTCGGACCACCATGGCCAGGTAGCACGATGGTATCCGGCGGTAGTGTGAACAATTTTTGCTGAATTGCAGCTGTCAGTTGTTGCAGACTGCCATCTGGAAAGTCGGTTCTTCCAATTGACCCTTGGAAAAGCACGTCGCCGCCGATGACAACGAAGGGCGTGGATTGACGACAGAGAAAAACGACGTGACCACAGGAATGTCCTGGCGCGTCAATCACCTCCAGTTGAATTCCACCAAATTCAAGTTGATCGCCTTCATTCACCTCGAGATCGGCAGCTGGACTGATGAGCTCCAGGCCAAACGGTGCGGACAGGTTTAATTGAGGGTCGCTCAGCTTGGGTGCATCGCCGCTGCCAATGATAAGCGGGCAGTCTGAGTAGGTTTGTTTGCAAAATTCGTTACCGGCGATGTGGTCGCTGTGTCCGTGCGTATTGAGGATGACGACGGGACGAAGATCTTTTTCCTTGATTGCTTGATCGATCTTCATTGGCTCCAGCCCGGGATCCACAATCAGGCACTCTTGCTTGCCAGGTAGGTGAATCAGGTAAGTATTTTCCTCGAAAGGTTGAGAAACCACACATTCACAAATCAAAGATGATTGGGCCACGAGTTGGTCTCCCGTGAGACGATGGTAATGGGTAGAATGGGTAAAAGTTGTCGGTTGTTGTGTCCCCGGTCGCAACGGTTGGAGAGTTCTAGCCGATGTCGGGACGCATTTTAATCGGCCGGGTCGGGAATGGCGATACATAGCAGGAGGCTCGGTTATCGCTGCGGCCCCCCCGAGCGGTTTTGCCAGACAGGATCATTGAAGAGTTTGTCTCGCGATCTTTCACTTAAGCGAAGTCACCATCACGCGGTAATGTGCCGGACGTGACGAAAAAGGAGTTTCACGCATGGTCAACCGTCGGGTTTCAGTCAATATGACCACTCATCATCATCCGTTTTGGGCCACCGTTATGATCGCAGGTTGCTCGTTGTTGATGCTCCCCTCTGTCGAGGCTCAGCAAACGCGGGACCGCTTGCACGAACCTGTTTTCCGCATTTCACGAGCCGCGAAAAACGTCACGACAGCTCGGGATGCTGCACCTGGCGCCGCCGCCAAAGTGAATAAGCCGCATCCACTTGATCCGGGACTCGATTTGGCGCGGAATTCGTTGGAGCACATCGAGCGAAATATTCAGGATTACACCTGTACGCTGGTTAAACGTGAACGCGTGAACGGCAGTCTTTTAGAACATGAGTTCATGAGCTGCAAAGTTCGGCATGCTGGGATTGTCAACGGTAAAAAAGTGCCCTTCAGTGTGTACCTGAACTTCCTTCGACCTGAATCGATGAAGGGCCGCGAAGTGATCTATATGGCTGGGACGAACGATGGAAAATTCACCGTTCATGAAGGGGGATTCAAAGGCCGCTTCTTGCCAACCGTATCCCTACTGCCCACCAGTACATTGGCGATGCGTAATCAACGCTACCCGATGACTGAAATCGGAATCAAGACGATGACCAAGCGTCTTATCGAAAAAGGCACCCGAGATCGCAAGCTGGGGTTATGTAAGGTTCGAATGATTAACGGTGCGAAAGTGAAAGATCGTGTTTGCACCATGTTGGAAGTAAGACACGACGATCGTCGGCCGCAGTTCGATTTCCATCTGGCACGTGTCTTCCTGGACAGCGAACTGAATCTTCCGATTCGCTACGAGGCCTACGACTGGCCGACAAGTCCCGGTACTGCACCGCAGTTGATCGAAGAATACACCTACATGAATCTGAAAGTGAATGTGGGGTTGCGTGACGCTGATTTTGACTCCAAAAACCCAAAGTATAACTTCTAAGACTGGGGCTTCAGGCTGTCGCT
The DNA here is from genome assembly GCA_029243025.1 of Pirellulaceae bacterium. NCBI lineage: Bacteria > Pseudomonadati > Planctomycetota > Planctomycetia > Pirellulales > Pirellulaceae > Pirellulaceae bacterium. The sequence continues at coordinate 27,902 of JAQWSU010000055.1, forward strand.
AACCGCAGGCACGAGTTCTGCATGCGGTTAGCATTCGCAGCGAAATCCTGCCCTGAGCCCGTTGCTTGTTCGCTTGGTTGAAGTCTTGTGCATATCCACTTTGATTCTTATCCATGCATGGCTGAGCGGAAATGATTTTCTTCGCGTTTTCTACGCGCGTCGACTGTGTTCTCAGGAAAAGGAAATCCGTACAGCCGTGCGCTATCGCCAATGAGCCTCGTGCGCCGGGCCATTTGGCCCTTCATTCATGGGACTCTTGGTTGGCTAATCGCGACGATCTTTGGACTCGATATGAATAGTCCAGGTGAGGTGCACGTCGTCGTATTTGGAATGAATGTAGCCGGCTTGATAGATTTCTTGATTTACTCTCCATCAGCTTTGATGATCACTGTTTCGACTGGTGGTGTTGGCTTAATCATCGAAAAGCATTGCTGCACTTCAAAAATAAAAACGAAAGATCATAGCCACGGGGTGGGCCTGCTGTCTTGGCTTTGTGCAGGGCCATTACCGGCCTCGTCGTTACGCCTTCGCGGAGTGCTCTGTGCGTCTGTTTTGTCGTAGCCAGTAGGCAAGCAGGCCTGAAATCACGAGTAGTACGGCGATTCCAAACGCCTGATGGACCGGTTCGCTTAGATAATGGAGTGGGTTTGATGCTTCCGTCCGACCGTGTCCTGGGTGACCCCAGCTGTTGGCCTGAATGTGCAAGAGTATCGCAGCTGCCATGATGCTGGTTCGCCGCAAAGTTGTTTGGTTCTTGATTTCGATTCTCCTTGATCCCGCGGATAAGCTTGACGTTTCCACTCGAGGTTTGACGGTCAGCCCGATTGTACGAAAGTTTTCCTGCTACGGAAGCTCGTGTCGAAGCAGCTGCTGTAGAAATCGTTGGCTTTGGGCTCCGATACCGATGGCCGTACTCTCACGGGGGCCGGCGACATTGAGGCAACTGATCTTATTTTGCAGCAGCCATTGGTGGATTTGGTCGAAGTCTGATCGGGTCGAAAGGTCAATGATTTTCAGTGGCCGTTGGTGTTTCATCGCCATGCGTTGGGTCAGGGCCGTACCCCCTGACAGTTGATCGCGGTAAAGAATGAGTGTTCCGTCCGAGTCGATCACATTTTTCTCGGTTCTAACCGAATATTTGGCAGACTGAGTTTCTCGTAAGAAAAACTGTTTCGGAATGGTGCCCGCTTCACAAATCCGTCCCCGGGGGCACCAGCCGCCGTGTTCGATCCGCAGCTCGATCGCGACCTGCAAGGCGGCTTGATCGACGCCGGTTTGGCCGCCAGATACGATGCGGCAGACCTTAGTGGCTTGCTGTGCGGTGTTGCGTTTGGCTTCCATGCTGCCAGCATAGCAAACAGGAACTCGGGCCGTTGACCGACGGAATGGGATCGGCCGATTTAGATGGTGTTGGTGGGGTTCCGCGGTTCTTAGCGGCGAAGCGTGCCTGAATCACTACTGTCTAAGGAGACCGGAGGGGTGAGAAAGGCGGTATCCTCGTGGTCACTCTCCAGGGTAGTGTGCGTTGTGACTTCATCCGCTTGGTTGCGATGTTTGTCCATCCAGTCGTCATTGGGACGCACGATCGTCGGGAGAGGCTCGTCCGCCACATGAAACGAGACGGGTGGCGAAATTTCGTCATCCGAGGCAAGTGAGTTTCTTCCTTCGAAGAAACGCATAACGAAAAGGGCTGTGCTGATGAATACACTGGCGACCAGAATAGTGCGTACGGCTTGATTGTTGAGCATGGAATGGCCTCCTCCGTGAGGCTTATTACTTTAAATCATGTCCGACGTGCAACCCGTAGTTTCGCGCTGCGACTGCGAGAGTTATGAGCCACCTCCGTTTCCGTCGGGCGGATCGGTTTTCGTGTGACTACATCCAGTCGCGAATCATTTCGGAATGATTGTTTTACGCGTCGGTCTTCAAGCGAATGAAAGCTAATGATTGCTAGTAAGCCGCCTGGTAGCAGGCAGTCTGGTAGCACTTTCAAGGCAGCATCTAACTCCTTTAGTTCGTCATTTACGGCAATTCGCAACGCCTGAAAGGTCCGAGTTGCAGGGTCGATTCTTTCATTTCGGCTGCGGGAGCCCATGGACTTGCGAATGATCTGGGCTAACTGTTGAGAACTACGAATCGGCTCTCTTTCTCGAGCAGCGACGATCGCTCTGGCGATTCGTCGGCTTTGCCGCTCTTCGCCAAACTCGTAGATCAAATTTGCCAAATGTTCGGCACTCATTCTGCTGATCATTCGCCACGCTGGCTCACCGGCTTGCGGATTGAAACGTAAGTCAAGCGGCCCGTCAACGTTAAAACTGAATCCTCGGTCAATTCCTGCCAATTGGTCGCTTGAGAGGCCCAGGTCGAGCAGGATGCTATCGACACCTTTGATATCAAGTTCCGACAGGAGATCTGGGATGCGGGCGTAGCTTGAGCAGGCAAAGCGGACTGGCAGCTCATTCTCAATCCCTTCTAGCCGTTCAATGGCAGCTGGGTCACGATCGACTCCGATGGCGAGGCCGTTGGGTGTCAAGCGTGCTGCCATTGCCAACAGATGGCCTCCTCCGCCCGCTGTGCCATCGACAAAGGTTTGGCCCGGGGAGGGAGCCAGTATTTCGAGCACTTCGCTGCTGAGGACAGGAATGTGTTCGGTAGGGGGAGTCGTCATGCGGAGATCCAGACGCCTTTCCTATGCCGCTGTCGGTTGCGTGGCGGCGGATGAGCGCGAGTAGATGCTGTCGAACCGAAGCTATCAGCATAACACGAATCGAGCATCGGACTGCAGGGTGGGCAGTCCAGCTGGCGTCTACCTGGGGCGCATCCATGCGCCCCAAGGGTAGGTGCCAGTTGGTACCTCGTCGCTGCGGGATGACGAGGTAACCATTTGTTCGCAGTTAAGATCGATCCTTGATCCTAACTCGCAGTCTTACACCTGGGAGATCAGAAGAGCTTCCAGGCTGGCGTCAGGTCAGTGGCCGCGACCCTACCGCCTCCGTTACCGCGCTGTGGCGAACGAACGGACGGACGTTTCATTGCCGTCTTGCGGACTACGATTCCTTTCGGTTTGGGGGCATGAAGGCGTTTTCTGCAAGTCGGTCGTAATTGTTTTGTTTTTCAAGCACGTAAGTTTGCCAACCTTGTCGATCCCAGAGCTCCAGGTGGTCTCGGACTCCCACCAAAACGACTTCTTTGGCAAGGCCGGCCAGTTCGACGAGTTCGGGTGGGATGCGTAATCTTCCTTGTCGATCGAGTTCGATTCGTTGAGCCTGGGAATAGAACAGTCGACTAAATGCGCGGACATCCTGTCCTGTTTGTGGGCTGGCCGAAAGTTGTTTGGCGAGCTGCGAAAATGATTCTTCCGTGTAAAGGGTAAGTGACCCATCGGTTCCCGGCGCAACATAGATGACAGCCTGCGTTTCAGCCGTTTGTTGAAACGCGTCTCGTAGTCGCTTTGGAATCGCAATCCGTTGCTTTTCATCGATCGTTCTGGGAAATGTCCCGGTTAAAAGCATTTGGTTTCCACTGACTCCCACTGACTCCCAATAACGCCCAAGCATATCCACAATCGTTCCCGCGTCAACACGGTTTGATCGCCCTGTTGGCCATGGGGTGAGATAAATTGAAGGGAACTTCGGGGAAAAAGGCTGAAATTCGGTGGAAATTTTTTTCGCTCAAATTTGGAGCGATTTGCTCCTCCGGTGGAAGCAGTAATTCATCGCGATTTTCTTTAATAGTCGATCCAGTGGAGTGTTCTTCGTGCGTCAAGACGCCGTGACCGAAGTTCACCCTGCGGGTATCCTGAGTTGATGAATGAACTGTCGGATTACGATTTTGAGTTACCGAAGACGCTGATTGCCCAGCGGCCCGTCCGCAATCGTGCGGACGCTCGTCTGATGATTGTTGACCGGCAGACGGGCCATATTGAACATGCCCATGTGCGAGATTTGGCCGATTGGTTAGCGACGAATGATTGCCTCGTGGTGAATGACTCGCGGGTCGTTCCAGCGCGTTTAGATGGTGTGAGGGCCGCCACAGGAGGGCGTTGGCAAGGACTTTTTCTATCGGACGATGGGGCGGGTAATTGGCAACTTCTATGCAAGACGCGAGGTCGTCTCCAGGAGGGGGAGCAAATTGTGCTGCATGATCGTCAGTCCCGAGCGGATTTGTCGCTGAAAATGCTCAGGCGCTTTGACGAGGGTGTGTGGGCCGTGAGGCCCGAGACGGATGAGTCGACCTGGGATGTGTTGGATCGAATTGGCCGTGTGCCATTACCGCATTACATTCGCAAAGGCGAAATGGTGGACGATGATTTGCGGTGGTATCAAACGGTTTTCGCTGGAAATCCGGGATCCGTTGCCGCACCGACCGCCGGTCTTCACTTGACCCAAGGATTGTTGCAGCGGCTTGGCGAGCATGGCATCGAGCTTGCGAAGGTGACGCTTCATGTCGGGATTGGTACATTTCGACCCATCGCAGTGAGCAAGTTAGACGATCATCGAATGCACTCCGAATGGGGGGAGATCGATGCGGAGACGGCTGCTCAAATCTCCAAATCACGTGAACGAGCTGCTCGGACAGTGGCTGTTGGCACCACTTCAGTCCGCGTGCTCGAAACGGCTGCGGCTCAGGGTGGAGGGGCCTGGAAAGGGCAAACCGATCTGTTCATTCGGCCCGGCTATTCGTTTCAGGCGGTGGATGTCTTGTTGACCAATTTTCACTTGCCTCGTTCTACCCTGTTGGTCCTGGTACGTACGTTCGGTGGTGATGAATTGATGAAGCGGGCCTATCAGGTCGCGATTGAGGAAAACTATCGGTTCTTTAGCTATGGTGACGCAATGTTGGTCCTCTAGCCGCCCCGTAACGCGGAGCTTTCACGTACGCTATACTGACGACTGTCGCTCGTGGCTGCCTGCCACTGTTCTCGTTCGTTATCCCGAAAGGAGTCACCATGTCGGTCGTACAGACAGAACATGTCTTGGTCGTACCAACAGCCGAATTTAAGAAAATCGGTTATTTCCAAGGGATTTGTACGGAAGTCGATCATTATCTTGGTCAGCTACTGACTCCTGAACTGATCAGCTATCGACCTCGTGATGAAATGGAGGAAAATCCGAGCTTCAAGCAATTGATCCCGTACGTGATTTTTCGGCATCTCGATGCGGACGGGCAATGTTGGTTGTTTCAGTACACTCGAGGATCGGGCCAGGGTGAAAAGCGATTGCACGCGAAACGGAGTATCGGGATTGGTGGGCACATCTCTTCGGACGATGCAGGGTTTGCCCAGGGAGCCAATCCTTACCACGAAGGAATGCGCCGCGAATTGTCAGAAGAAGTCGCTATCAAAACGAAATATTCCGACCGTTGCGTTGGTCTAATTAACGATGACGAGACTGAGGTGGGCAAGGTTCATTTGGGCATTGTTCATATTTTTGATGTGGAGCAGCAGGCCGTCACGCCGTGTGAAGACGAAATTCACGAGGCAGGATTTGTGCGAGTCGAGGAGCTATTTGAAAGCCGCGAAGGGATGGAAAGCTGGTCGAGAATTTGCATGGAAGGTTTATTTTCGCCGGCCTAGGCAGCATAAACTTCATGGCCTAGCCGGATTCAGTCGCGTAAAATCGATGGCCGGTTTTGAATTTTCTTCGCTGGCTCCAATCACCTGCCGAACGCGAACCACCGTGCTATGAAAACGCCTGTCTACCTGGACAATCATTCAACCACGGCGGTTGATCGTCGCGTACTCGAGGCCATGCTGCCCTATTTCTGCGAGCAGTTTGGCAATGCTGGTAGCACAAGCCACGCGTTGGGTAGCCAAGGCAAGGAGGCTGTCGATCGGGCACGCGATCAAATTGCAACGGCGATTGGCGCCACAGATCAAGAAATTGTCTTCACGAGCGGTGCCACCGAAAGTAATAACCTTGCCATTCGTGGTGTAGCTGACGCCCTCGGGAAAAAAGGGCGACATCTGATCAGCGTAGTCACCGAGCATTCTGCGGTGCTTGATCCGCTCGAACGACTCTCACGCCGCGATTTTGAAGTGACCCTGTTGCCGGTCTATCCCAACTCGCATCTGCAAGTTGGGCAGTTGGATCTGGAGCGACTGCGAGACTCGATTCGTGATGATACGATCTTAGTCTCTGTGATGTTGGCAAATAACGAGACGGGCGTGATTCAGCCCTTGTCGGAAATCGCGGAACTCTGCCAAAGTCGAGGGGTGATTCTGCACTGTGATGCGACTCAAGCGATTGGCAAGATTCCGGTTGATCTCAATGTGATCGATATCGATCTGATGAGTTTCTCGGCACACAAGTTTTACGGTCCCAAGGGGGTCGGGGCGCTTTTTGTGCGGCGTCGGACACCGAAGGTTCGACTCGTGCCCTTGCTGGACGGAGGTGGGCAGGAAGGGGGGCGACGGAGCGGCACCCTGAACGTGCCTGGCATCGTTGGGATGGGAATCGCGATTGAACTCGCGATTCTGGAGATGTCGGCGGATACGGCCAGGGCTCGGCGGCTTCGCGATCGGCTTTATCAAGGCTTGACTGAGCAGATCTCAGATTGTCCACTGAATGGCCCTTTTCTCGATGCTGGCCAGGGCTTGGACCGTCTGCCTGGAAATCTGAACATGGCTTTTCGATTCGTTGACGGGGAGTCATTAATGCTGAGTATGGGGGATTTGGCAGTGTCCAGCGGTAGCGCTTGTACCTCCGCTCGCCCCGAACCGAGTCACGTTTTGCGGGCTTTGGGGATCGCAGAGGATCAGGTTCGGGCTAGTCTGAGATTCGGGATTGGTCGTTTTAATACGGAGGAAGAGATCGAATTTGCCATCCAGACGCTGATTGCTGCCGTCGAGCGACTGCGAGATCTCAGTAGCATGGCATAACTGAGGCGAGGGAATGGCTCGCTGAAGAAGTTTAATTTGGCCTAATTCCCTTCCCATTTGGTTCCGAATTGTATAATTTAGACAGTTAAGTTTGTTAAAAATCCAGCAAACCCAGTAAATACGGGAGTGGTTCCGAATGGCAATCACGCTGAGCGAACGAGCGGCAGAAGAAGTTAAACGCATTATTGTTGATCAAAAGTTGACCGAATCGACCGTCCTCCGCGTCGGTGTTTCCGGCGGTGGATGCAGTGGTTTCATGTACAAACTCGCCTTTGATGAAAACTTTGACGAAGCAAAAGATTCTCGTTTTGAGCAGCATGGTGTCGCCGTGGTTGTGGATAAGAAGAGCGCCCTTTATTTGGACGGGACGACCGTTGATTTCTACGATGGTCTTGATAAACGCGGCTTCACGTTTGAGAATCCAAATGCCGTGAAGTCATGCGGGTGCGGCAGCTCTTTCCAGGCCTAGCAAAGTGATTGCCTAGCGTTCATGAAGCACCTTGAGGTTGGAGGTAGTGTTTGGCTACCTCCTCTTTTTTTAGGGAAAGAAAGTTGGCGACGGAACGACGCGTACAAATCATCGGGATTGGAGATGATGGACTGGAAGGGCTTACTTCCGCGGCCAGGGATCTGCTTGGCAGTGCCGAACTTGTCATGGGGCCGGCTGCGATTCTCTCCACGCTGGATCGCCAACAAGGATTGTTGCCGGTGCCCGGTGACCTGAAAACGCTCGTCGAGCTTGTTAACGAGCATCAATCCAAGCAGCTTGTTGTCCTGACGACCGGCGATCCTCTTTTCTATGGTGTGGCTCGTTATCTTTGCGACAAATTGGGGAAAGATCGTTTCGAGGTGATCCCGCATGTCAGTTCGATGCAATTGGCGTTCGCCCGTGTAAAGGAAAGTTGGGACGACGCCTACTTGGTGAATCTCGCAGCTCATCCGCTCGATCGTGTGGTCGAGAAAGCGCGCTTGGCAGAGAAAGTCGGCCTGTTTACGAATGATGAGCATACCCCGCGACAGGTAGCCCGCGCTCTGCTTGGCAAACAAATCGACTACTTCACCGCTTACGTTTGCGAGAATCTCGGTTCGCCTGACGAATGCGTAACGCATGGCGAATTGCAAGATATTGCGGAGCAAGATTTTTCGTTATTGAACGTCATGATCCTCGTTCGGAAGCCGTCGATTCCGGATCGGCCCGCTGAATTAGTGGGGCAACGCCTCTTCGGAAATCCAGATAAAGTGTTTCTGCAGTCCGTGCCGAAACGTGGTCTGCTCACTCCGATGGAAGTCCGAGTTGTCGCGCTCGCCGAAATGGACCTTGGCCCCGCCAGCATCGTCTGGGATGTAGGAGCCGGAAGTGGTGCAGTCGCGATCGAAGCGGCAAGAATTGCCGCTAAGGGCGAGGTTTATGCGATTGAAATGGACCCTGATGACCATCAACTGTTAACAGCGAACGCCGAGCGTTTCGGAGTCGGCAAGTCGCTCAAACCCGTACTTGGCCAAGCTCCTGAAGCTTGGGCGACTCTGCCTGATCCCGATACGATCTTCGTGGGAGGGACAGGGCGATCGGTCGGCAAGATCGTCGAACTGGCATTAGGTCGGCTCAAGGTAGGTGGACGACTTGTCGTCAACGTTGGCAGTATCGACAATATTTTGGCGGTCCAAACGGCGGTCAGCTTGATTTCTGGTGAGCTTTCGGTTCGCATGATCCAGGTTTCGCAGGGGAATGACCAGCTTGATCGTCTGCGATTTGAGGCGATGAATCCCACCTTTCTCGTCAGTTTCGTCAAGCAGAAATAATTTGCTCGCCTTGCTTGATTTCGGGCGGAATCTTCTCCAGTGATGCTCGCTAATTGGAGACCCGTCGCGCGATTCCATGTTGGGAAAGGATGGAAGCATGAATCTCGACAACCGACCGATGGATGTCGTTGCCGTAGGCGCTCATCCCGATGATATCGAGATTGCCTGTGGTGGAACACTCGCCCGACTGGTTCGTCAGGGCTATCGTGTTGGCATCGTTGATCTCACCGATGGTGAACCGACGCCTCGCAGTCCCGGGCCGGACGTACGTCTTGCAGAAGCTAAACGAGCTGCGGAGGTGCTTGGTGTTCACGAACGACTCACGCTCGATTTTCCCAATCGTCGATTGTTTGATTCGTTTGAAGCGCGAGTCGCATTGGCAAAAGTGTTTCGGCGCTGGCGGCCTCAAGTTGTGATCGGTTTTGGAGATCGTACGCCCACAGCATCGCCTGATCATTGGCAGGCGATGCAAATTACCGACGCAGCCGTGTTTTACGCCAAGCTGACAAAATGGCCTGAGCACTTCGATGGGCTGCCAGAACATACGGTCTCCTCGCAACTCTACTTCAGTTTGGGAATGGAGACGACCGTGGTGAATCCTGCCATGACGCAGTTTGTTGTCGACATTGGGGATTCACTCGCGCTGAAAATGAAGAGCGTTCGCTGTTATCAGACCCAGTTTCCGCCCGAGAAAGATTTGTTCCTGAAACGAATTGAAAGCATCGCGGTTCAAGTGGGGGCAGCGGCCGGATTTCTTGCAGGGGAAACGTTTATTTCGACTCGTCCGCTGGGTGCCCCAGATCTGATGCAATTCCTTTTTCCGCCAGCAAAGTGAACCCCTTCGGCGGACGCCTGACTAGCGTCGTGTCGGGGGAAGTCGTTGTTGAACGTCGTCAAGAAACTTGTCGAATTCGGTTGGGAGTGGCGCTGAGAAATCAAGGCGGGCACCGCTCGTAGGGTGGTTAATCTGCAAGCGATAAGCGTGTAGTGCCATGCGATTCAGTAGGACCGCACCGCCGGGTGAGCCACGAGTGATCTGTTGTTCGGTGATCGTGCGTTGGCCTGTGTAAAGGCTGTCGCAGACGATTGGATGGCCGAGGTAGCCGAGATGCACGCGGATTTGATGCGTTCGTCCCGTCTTGGGAAACACGTGGACGGCGGTGAATTTGCCCACACGCTGTTTCACTTCGTAAAAAGTGGACGCATCACGACTCGTTGGCTGTCCGTCTCGGACGGCCATTTTTTCTCGATGATGCGGATGCATGCCAATGGGAGCGTCGATTTGATCTCGGTCTCGGTCGATGCGGCCATGGCAGATTGCGTAGTATTCTTTTTCGACCGTTCGCTGCTCAAACTGTTTGGCGAGTTTCAAATGAGCCGAGTCATCCTTGGCGACTACGATGACTCCACTCGTGTCGCGGTCCAAGCGATGGACGATACCCGGTCTCGTCTCGCCACCGATTTGGCTCAAGCGTTCGAAATGGAACGCCAAGGCCGACGTGAGGGTTCCTTGCCAATGCCCTTTGGATGGATGCACGACCATGCCATGTGGTTTGTTGATCACAATCAGATCATCGTCTTCATGGAGTACATCTAACGGAATGTCCTCCGCTTGGGGGCCCGCATGTTCGAGGGGGAGTAATTGAACAGATGCTAAGTCATTTAAACGCATGCGATAGGAGGCTTTGCGATGGCTAGCATTCACCGTTGCCGTGCCGGAGGTAATCGTCTGACGTAATCGAACGCGACTGTGCTGAGGGATTCGCAAGGCAAGAAATGCGTCGAATCGCATGCCAACCTCGTCTGCATTGACGACGAGTTCGATGGGAGACGCTTCTGATTCAGGTGGCGAAGTCATGGAGGCTAACGCGGCTCCGGTCATACGTCTGGCGACGAAAGGAGGAATCGGCCGGCAGTCTTACTTTAGCAAGCGGAGGTGGCTCCTCGCTCGAAAACGCGTTGTTTGCTGACCGACTCTCCCCAGTGTGGTGGAAAGCGTTGCTTAAAACAACGTGTAGATGAATGGGGCTACACCTGATCCGCTCAAGAGCACCAGTAATCCGAGCAATGCAAATGCAAGGATGATCGGGGTCAACCACCACTTTTTGTTGGTCTTCAAGAAATAAACGAACTCGCTGGCGAGCGAAGTTCGGCTTTCCGAAGCAGCGTCTTGAAAAGATTTTTCGTCGCGTTTCATGGGGAATGTCCGTGTGATGGATGATTCTAAGACTGACGAAAGTAGCTCTTGATATCCGAGTTGCTGTCGCGTGCCTGCCAATAGGATTTGCAGTTTCGATCGACACTCCGTTTTAATTCGTCACGTCCGATCAGTCGAAAATAAATCGCAATTGGCGTAAATAAGCCTAGGAAAATAATAAGTAGAATCACTTCTCCAATCACTAGGCCGATCGGAAAGGCCAACATGCAGGCCCCGATAAACACGAGTCGGATTGCTTGGGGGGTCAAGAAGCTGAGGATTGCCAACAGGAGGCCTACTGCGGCAGCCGCGCCAATGACTATCGTATTTGCTGAAGTCCATTCCGCAACGGGCGGCCGACCAGAAAAAAGAAAAGCGACGAAAGGCAACGCTGGTAACGCTGCAAATCCAAATTGTCGCAATTGTCGGTCGGTCGGATTCCAGTTGAATTCAATCGTAGCCATTAGTCTGTGAATTATCCGTAAAGTTTCGTGATCCGAAATGACGCCGCCAACGGGGGCTTAACCTGACGCCTAATCCAAGGGGAACTGGGAAAGATGTTTCTCACGTTGTTGGTCATCTGTTGTTTCTTGATTGGCTTTCAACACAATTGCCTTCCCCAGCACGAGCACGTCCATGTCCGTTGCCAGAAAGCAACGCAACGCATCGGCAGGTGTGCAAACAATGGGTTCACCGCGAACATTGAAGCTCGTGTTGATCAATACGGGGCAGCCAGTCTTCGCGTGGAACTGCTCCAGCAGCTGATGCAGCAACGGATTTCGATCGGAATCCACCGTTTGGACGCGAGCTGAATAGTCGACGTGAGTGATCGCTGGCAACGTGGATCGCTCAAAATGCAATTTGTCGATACCGAAGGCTTGTTCGTATTCGGGCCCCGGGTTTTGCTGAATCTCCTTTGCGACAGGGGCAACCAATAGCATGTAGGGGCTGTCTTCCTGGGGCCGCATCTGGAAATAGCGGTCCACTTGGTCACGGAGTACGACAGGGGCAAAGGGGCGAAACGATTCTCTGAACTTTATTTTTAGATTCATAACCGATTGCATTTTACGGCTACGCGGATCGCCCAGTATGCTTCTCGCTCCTAAAGCACGAGGGCCAAATTCCATTCGACCTTGGAACCAACCGACGACTTTTTCTTCCGCAAGCAATGCGGCAACTTCATCGCACATCGACTGATCGGTGGGGCAGGCTGTGTATTCGATTCCTTCCTGATCCAGCAACTGGAAGATTTCCTCGTCTGAAAACTCTGGTCCGAGCAGTGACCCATGCTGGGCATCGCTGCTGCAAGTTGTTCGCGAATTGCCCAAAAGCTGGTGCCAAGTGAGCAGGGCCACCCCCAACGCTCCGCCAGCGTCTCCAGCAGCTGGCTGAATCCAAATCTGTTCGAACGGCGACTCTCGTAATAATCGTCCGTTGCCCACGCAGTTGAGTGCCACGCCGCCAGCCAATGTGAGCTTCTTAAGCCCCGTCAGCTTGTGGGCATGTCGCGCTGTTCGCAGCATTACCTCTTCAGTCACCGACTGAATCGAGGCTGCTAAGTCCATCTCGCGCTGTGTGATTTTTGATTCCATCTCGCGAGGCGGACCACCGAAGAGTTGGTGGAACTTGGCAGACGTCATTGTCAGTCCCTGACAATAGTTGAAGTAACTCATGTCCAGGCGATAAGAACCATCTTCCTTGAGATCGATCAAGTGCTCCAGAATTGCGTCTCGATAGATCGGTTCTCCGTAGGGTGCCAGCCCCATGACTTTGTATTCGCCACTGTTGACGCGAAACCCGGTGTAGTAAGTGAACGCCGAGTAAAGGAGTCCGATCGAGTGCGGAAAGCGAATTTCTTGAGTGAGTTCAAGCTTGTTGCCGTGTCCGGTCCCAATGCAGGTGGTTGCCCATTCGCCCACGCCATCGAAGGTGATGATCGCCGCTTCGTCAAACGGAGATGGGAAAAACGCGCTGGCCGCGTGTGACTCATGATGGTCGGCGAACACGTAACGACCTTTGTACTGACCGTGAAGGCCGCGATCCATTTCGCGCGGAAGATGCAGTTTTTGGCGAAGCCACAAAGGAATCGCCTTTCGGAAGGAGCGGTAGCCAGCGGGAGCGTAGGCGACGTAAGTTTCCAGCAGCCGCTCAAATTTCCGCAATGGCTTGTCGTAGAATCCGACGTGATCTAGCTCGCTGGCCGTCATTCCAGCTTCGCTTAAGCAATAGTCGATCGCCTGTTGGGGAAAGCCATAGTCGTGTTTCTTGCGAGTGAATCGCTCTTCCTGAGCTGCCGCTACTATCGCACCGTCTACCACCAAAGCGGCACCGGAGTCGTGATAAAAGGCTGAAATTCCAAGAATCGACGTCATGTCGTAATTTAGCATATTGTTCGACCGTTGCGGTCGAACTGCAGTTGCTGCCCTGGAAGCCACCAAGACGAACTCTTACTGCGCCAGTCGAAACAAAAGGCGCCCAACGCGGAAAGGGAAGAAGATCGTGCTGATGTCAGTTTGAAACGAATGTAGGGCTTAATGCACTCAAGGAGTATCTGCCGAGGAATCGGCCTCGGTTGCTGCTTTCTCTGCCGGCTCGGTTGCTGCTTTCTCTGCCGGCTCGGTTGCTGCTTTCTCTGCCGGCTCGGTCGCTGCTTTCTCTGCCGGCTCGGTTGCTGCTTTCTCTGCCGGCTCGGTCGCTGCGTCAGAATCAACATTGTCAGAGGCTTCTGAGCTCAATGGCGAGGTCTCAGTTTTTTCTTCCACGGATGAATTACCCGGTTGGGGTGCGTTCGCCGGATCTACCAACGGTAGAGCTTGGATATTGCTCGCTTTGGAATCTTCGTCATTGGTTCCCGTGCCGGGCACTAACTCGCCTGGGTTAGGCAGGTTGAGATTGGGTTGTTCTGGGAGGTTGGGTAGGTCCTGGAAGAGTCCTGGACGATTAAGCGGACTTTGGATCGGTTTTTGTCCAGCAAACCACTTATACCAATTCTCAACGGTAGGTTGTTTCAAAGCGTCCAACCGTTGCTGAGCAAGTTGGGCGACGATGGAACTAGGGAATTCCCCGTTAGGCTCAGAGCCCTTTACGATTTCTGAATACTTTTCCTTCGCACCGTCGAACTCTCCCAGTGCCTCCATTGCTTGGCCGGAACCGAAAATCGCACGCGGTTTGAGCATCCTCCCTTTGGAAGATTCGGCGACCTGTGCGTAGATTTGTTTGGCATTTTCGAGACTTTCTTTGGCAGCCGACTGGTCTCGAAACAGCTGTTCGGCTCCCGTTGCCAATTCGCCGTCACCTACCGATTGGAGGGCCCACATGCCTGGTTCGGTATTTGGGAACCTATCGGCAACATCTCGAAATCTTTCGGGATTGTTGATCGCATACGCCTCAAAATACTCGGTCCAGGCATCACCTTCGCCGGTTTGGTTGCGGCCGTTCACATAGCCAACGGCGCACACAATGGTCACGGCCAATATGGCTACGCCTGCAATTGCCTTCGAGTACGGTTTGATTTTCTCGATCCATCTGGCGAGCCAGACGGCGAGTTCGTTGGTTTGAAGTTCGTGGCGTCGTTCGTTTTTCATCGGAATTTCTTTCTAACAACTCGATCAGACGTTAGCACGATTCATTTATTACGTGCAAAAACGCAGCTTTCGGATCGCAAGTATAGATGTCAAAACAGGATAGCGTCAAGGTCGGCTCTAGCCACCGACCTGTTTGACCTGCGATAATCGAAGCGACCCCTTTGCTCGATCTGGGTTGGATTATTACGATCGGTTGATCGCGCCGGCAGAACGGCGCCGTTGGTCTTTGATGTTGCCCCGGTGTGATTTGCGATGAGAACGGATTCCCTTTTAAACGGACTGAACGATCCCCAGCGGAACGCTGTGGCAACCAATTCAGGGCCGCTATTGGTGCTTGCTGGAGCCGGCACCGGCAAGACGCGGGTTGTGACGTACCGCATCGCAAGGTTGATTCGTAAAGGAATTTCTCCCGACCGCATTCTGGCCGTCACCTTTACCAACAAAGCCGCGTCGGAGATGGTGGAACGCGTTTCGGAACTAATTGGTCGCAAACGGAAGGTCATTCCCGAAATCTCGACGTTTCATTCTCTTTGTGTACGCGTTTTGCGTCGCCACATCACCAAAATCGGCTATCCGGCAAAGTTTGCGATTTATGATCGAGGTGATCAGGAAAGCATGGCAGCACGGGTTTTGCGGGAAATCAACATTTCAACCGCTCAGATGAAGCCGAGCGAATTATTGTATCTGATTAGCAGTTGGAAGATGCGAAGTATTCCACCGGAAAAGGCTGTTGGTCATGCACAGACGGATAAGGAACACTTGGCAGCAGTGGCTTATCGTCGTTATCAAAAATCGTTGAAGGCAGCGGGGGCCGTTGATTTTGATGACCTGTTGCTTTGTACGGAGCAGTTGTTTGAAAAATCTCCCGAAGCAAGACGCAGTGAAGCGGGACGTTTTGATCACGTCTTGATCGACGAGTATCAGGATACAAACGGAAGCCAGTACCGCATTATCAAGGCGTTAGCTGTTGGGCATCGGAATTTGTGTGTTGTCGGCGATGACGATCAATCCATCTATGGTTGGCGTGGTGCAGAAGTCGAGCACATCTTGCGGTTTAACGTCGACTGGCCTGATGCCAAGGTGGTGCGGCTGGAGGATAATTATCGATCGACCGCCGAGATCATCGAATTGGCAAATCGACTGATTCGATATAACCGTGTGCGACATGATAAGAAACTGAATGCAGCACGTGCCGGTGGTGAGCGTCCCAAAATCTTGCAGTTTCCGACGGAGACCGACGAAGCTGAGCAGGTCGTCGCTGATATTGCTCGTAAACTTGCTCGCAAAGAGTGTGGAGCGAACGACTTTGCAATCCTTTTTCGTACCAATGAACAACCTCGATTGTTTGAAAGCGAGTTGCGACGAGCAAAGATTCCGTATGTTTTGATAGGAGGAATGTCTTTCTTTGACCGCAAGGAGGTGCGCGATATTTTGTCCTACTTGCGTGTTCTTGTGACTCCGGAAGATGAGCCTTCGTTGTTGCGGATTATCAATACGCCGCCGCGCGGGATTAGCCAGAAGGCCGTGCAGGCATTGGTTGATGAAGCCGTTTCGCGTGGATGTCCCGTCTGGGATGTGCTGTCTGATGCAGGTCGTTTGCCGGATTGCAGCTCAAAGTCAGCCGAGGGAGCGCAAAAGTTATTGAAGCTCGTTCGGGATTATCAGTCGCGAGCCGAAGGCGGCAAACTTTCCCAATGCTTGACGGACTTGATCGGCGATATTCAATACGAAAACGATATTCGTCGCCGTTTCAAGGAGGATCCGGAAGCACAGCAGGCACGTTGGAGTACTGTTGAGGAGTTGGTCAATGCGTTGGCTGAATATGAAACACGGGCCAAGAAACCGACATTAATCGGATTTCTTGACGATATTCTGCTGTCCGGGCGAGACCAAGACCGTGACAAGGACAAGCAACTGGGACGAGATGCGGTTGTCTTAATGACGCTTCACAGCGCTAAGGGATTGGAGTTCCCCCACGTCTATATGGTTGGAATGGAGGAGGGGCTCTTGCCGCATCATCGTAGCGTCGCTGTGGAGGGAGACGCGATCGATGAAGAGCGGCGACTCTGTTACGTCGGAATCACTCGCGCCGAAGAGCGTTTGACTCTCTCGCTCGCACTGACGCGACGAAAATGGGGTAAGCCGCGTCCGACAGATCCCAGCCGATTTCTCTTTGAAATTGCTGGGCAGGCCGATAATCCCCACGCAAATTCTAAGCATCACGATGCGCCCCAAGCCGGCCGCCCCAAAGCCGGCCGCCCCAAAGCCAGCCGCCCCCAAGCCAGCCGCCCCCAAGCCAGCCGCCCAGCGAAGAAGAAGCCGAAGACCGACCCAGGGGCCCGCCCGTAGTCGGTTTGATGGGGCCTGCTTGCGGATGCTAGCGGCCTGTCTGTTCCAAATCGACGGCTGAGTGAATCAACGTAGGCCCGATCAGCCGGCACTGCTAGACTATCGCCTAAGTTGCGAGCGACAGCCAGTGTCGCCAGCGAATCTTTCTCGACGAGCGCAAGGAGGTGCGAATGGCACTTGAACGTGTTCGCTTTTTGCATACCAGCGATTGGCATTTAGAAGAGCCCCTGGGTGGTATTTTCGAAGTTCCGAGTGAGCTTCGTGATGATTTGATGGAAGCGCCCTATCAAGCGGCCGAGCGAGTTGTGGAATCGGCAATTCGTGAGGCAGTGGACTTTGTCTTGCTTGCTGGCGATATTTTACCCATCGAATCCGCCTCCCCCTACACCTTGGAATTTGTGTTGCAGCAGTTTGAGAAGCTTCACGAACAGGGTATTCAGGTTTATTGGGTGGGAGGGGGGGAAGATGATCCGGATCTCTGGCCCGCGCAGTTATCGTTATCGAAGAACGTGCACACCTTTCCGGTCGGGATGGTGGACACCTATCGATTCGACCGGGATGGCGAACCAATTGCTGAGATTGTCGGCCAAAGTGCGCGTCGCCAGACGAAACTATTGGCCAGTGACTTTTCGGGGTCGAACGACCAAATTACACGAATTGCTTTAGGGCACGGCGGCATCGACCCCAAGCTATTGGATTCGCAGGGAGTCGATTATTGGGCGTTTGGCGGAAAACACATTTACGAGCGGTTGGGTCGGAAGTCGGCAAACGCTTTTTACTGTGGAAGTCCGCAGGGACGTTCACCGGCTGAGGTCGGACGTTTCAGTTGTAATCTAGTCGAATTGAAGTATGGCGACGTCGAAGTTCGGCGGATCGATGTGGCGGCTGTTCATTGGTATCAGGAGCGTCTGCATCTTTCCCCGGCGACTGAACTCAGGCAGCTCGAAACAGAAGTTTTGGAGCAAATGCGTCAAAACTCATTGGGTGACGAAACGCTGGCTTTATGGACTTGGGATTTGGTTCGGGACGAGCCGTGGGCAACTCCATTAGGCCCGGCCGAACTGCAGCGATTGATGCATACTTGGCGTACTGATAAGAGTCGATCCCGCCAGCGAACCGTCGGGATTAATCTGTTGTCAGGTGAAATTCCGGCTGGCGAGTGGGACGAAGACTCGATTCTTGGCGACTTTTTGCGAGTTGTGCGTGACTTGCAGCAGCAGCCGGAAGCCCACCGGCAATTGGAGACCTACTTACCGGACTCATCCTTGAAAGAGATTGTCCTGGCGGAGTTAAAAGGGGCATCCCCCGAATTGCACCAACAAATGTGGCATGAAGTGGCTGCCCTGGGAGCTGGTTTGCTTCGAGGTGATGTGTCGCTTGATCCAGCGACGTCGTGATTATCCAGCAGACCTATTAATTCTGAGGAGTGATTCCCGTGAGGATCACCGAGATCACTGTTGACAGTTTCGGTCACTGGAAAGGGTTGCGCGTCCCGAACGTTTCCTCGGGCGTGACCGTTGTCTATGGGCCGAATGAAGCCGGAAAGTCCACGCTGTTACAATTGATTCGGGCTGTGTTGTACGGTTTTTCGCCGCAGCACCATCACCGATTTGTGCCGGCCTTATATGAAGGTCGCGTGGGAGGCACGCTGCATGTATCGGCGCCCAATGGTCGTTTTGAAGTTCGTCGTTGGCTGCCGGAATCTGGCTTGTTAAAGGATCATGAAAACAGTGATCTGAGTGTGCACTCGGTCGATGGTTCGCTCAAAGGGCGCCACCTGTTGACGAGTTTGCTTGCCGGTGTTGACCAGTCGATTTTCCAAAACGTGTTTGCCGTGGGGCTGAGTGAGATGCAGTATCTCGGCACGCTCAGCGATACAGAGGCAGCCCATCAGTTATATGGACTTGCCTCAGGGACCGATCGAGTTTCGATCTCAGAAGTGTCGCGGCAATTGGAAGCGGCTCGCGATCGTCTTCTTCATGAACCGAATGCCGTGGCGGCCATCGGGCAACTTGCTGAACGTAAGGCGGACTTGCATCGCGAATCTGTACGAAAAATTGCGCCTACCGATCGGTGGTTCAAGCTGAATGAAGAGCGGCAGAAGATTACCGCAGAACTGGAGCAGCTGGAACGCCAGAAAGATGATTTTGGGGAGCACATTGATGGAGCAAATCCGAATCAAGTGATTCGCTCTCAATGGAAAGAATGCCAGGGTTTGCAGAAGCGGTTAGAGGCGATCGGGCCCGTGCCGGATGTGCCTGGGGCGGCCTTGAAGCGTTTGGATAAGTTGGCCACTGAAATTGCTTCCTTGCGAAAACAGTGGGAGTCGCTGCGAGAACGACGAAAGCAATTGAAGAAAAGGGCAGGGGGTGGACGCGGTAAGCTGAGGTTGTTGCGGCATGCTGAGCCCATCGATGCACTGAAGCAGAAAGCCCCTTCGCTGATTCAAGCTCTCGAGGAAGTTGAGAAACAGTCGGTGAAGCTGGAGGAATTTGAATTTGAGCTCCAAGCTGAAATGGAACGTTTGGGTGTCAAGGCCGATTGGAGTGTCGGGGCGTTACCGGTCATCACCAATGGCATGATCGATACCTTGCGAGAGCCTGCCCGTGCTGCACGCGATGCGCGTCAACGAATCCAGGCAATCGATGAACAGGGTCAGTCATGCTTGAAGAAGGCTCAAGAATTAAAGCAACAACTTGATGAGGCTCTGGAAGGTACACCGTATCGCACGGTGTCCGAATTGCTTGACGAGACACGGCAGACTGCCGGTCAATTACAAGATCGGATTGAGTTGGATAATCAGCTGAACAAGCTGAAACGAAATCAAAAAGAAGCACGCGAGGATGCTAATTATTGGACGCAACGTCAGGTGCTTCCCTGGAAGGGGCTGATGTTCATTGGTGCTGTTTTTACATTGGGCATTGTGGTCGCACTCACCGCTCTCTTTGGAGAGACTTTTGGAATTGAAGCCGATGAACGTTTGATGGTGGCGGTGATTGGTGGAGCGATCAGCTTCGGAGCGATTGTGATCAAGAATGTCGCATCATTTGCAGCCTCCAAGAGCTTGCAATCTTGCCATCATGAATTGGATGAAGTGCGAGATCAAATGAGGGAAGCTGAAAGCCAGATCAAGAATCTCGAGGCGAACTCAACCGTAAGTTCCGAGCCGCTTGCCGTGTCCCTGCAAAACAAGCAGGATGAATTGACTCGTTTCCAAGAACTCGAACCGATCGAAGTTCAACGAGTGGCTGAAGAGCAAAACGCAGAGGCGATTTCCGCTCAAAAACAGCATGCCGAAAAGGATTTGAAGCAGGCGCGCCAAGACTGGCGCGGTCGTTTGCGCACGTTGGGTCTGCCCGAAACGATCACGCCAAACCAGTTTAGGCAGTTGTCCCACGCCGACGGGAAACTCGCCACTCTTCGTAAGGGCCACGGGGAGCTCCGTGACAGCGTTGAACGAAACCGCCAAGAAGTGGATTCCCATCGTCAGCGTTTGCACTTGATTGCGGAGCGGGTCACTTTTGTTTTCGAGGCGGATCGTATCGAAGAACAGATCGAAGAGTTAACCGGTGCGCTACACGTTGCGCGGCAACGCCGAGAAGATCGTGATTCTTTGCATCGCAAATGGCGACAGCTTGGGCGAGAGCAGGAAAAGATTGCTCGAAACGCAAAACGGTTGACCGAGAAAAAATGCAATCTGGTCGGAAAGTATGGTGGCATTGACACTCGCGATTTTAAGTCAATTGTGAAACGACAAAAAAAAGCCGCCAGCTTGCAAGCCGATCGTGATGCGAGACTTGCAGAGATCGCATTGCAACTCGGAGCCGGCTGCGCGGAACAGGACTTGGTTGAACAGCTCGGTAGAGGTGATTTTGAATCGAAAATCTCAAAGCTCGAGTCCGAGCACAAGCAGGTGTCCTCACGGGTCGCTAAATTATTGGAGCGGCGGGGCGAATTAAATGTCCAACTCAAAAACCTCTCGAAGGATCGGCAGCACTCGCTGGCGCGGTTGGAAGAAAGTCAAATTGATCGGGAGATGGAAAAGCAAATTCAGAGTTGGGCGACGCTGGCTGGCATTAGCCGTGCCTTGGATACCGTCCGCACCTCCTATGAGTCGGATCGTCAACCAGAAACCTTAGCAGAAGCTTCTGGTTACCTGAAACGCTTGACGGGCGGCCGTTATCGGCGAATTTGGACTCCGTTTGGTGAATCGTCGCTTTGCGTCGATGATGAACAGGAAAAGACCTTTCGCATTGAGTCGCTGAGTCGAGGGACACGCGAGCAAGTATTCCTGAGCCTGCGGCTCGCCTTGGCTGCTGCCTACGGGCGACGAGGCGTCGCCTTACCGGTTATTCTCGATGATGTCTTTGTGAATTTTGATGCCAAACGCGCTCGGGCAGCTGCTGAAACAGTTTGTGAGTTCGCCGCTGCCGGTCATCAAGTTTTTGTCTTCACCTGCCACGATCACATTCAAGATGTGTTCCACTCACTCGATGTCGATGTGCGAACGTTGCCATCGGTCCAACAGGTTGTTAGTGAGGGGGTTGCCGTCCTGCCGGATCAACGGTCATCGCCTACGAGCGAATATCCAGTCGCTGTAGATCATGGATCCGACGCGGAAGATGTTGATCCTGAATTGGATTACGAACTGATGTATGGTGCTCCGGAGTACGATCCGGGCTATGAGCCAGCCATGCGTCAAGATCGCAGCGGTCGCGTTCCGGCGACTGCCGCCTGGACCGGGCCAAGTGAGCCCGCCTGGAATTAGCTCGCCGTTGTCCTGTTGAATGCTTTAAGATGGACGGCTCAGACTCACTTTCGAGGGGGCGGCTCTCGCAAACTTTCTGTGATCGTCACAGGTCGACTCGGTCGTCAGTCATTTACGATGAATTTATCGCTTCGACGGTGTTGCGTGTTGACGATGTAATGGGAGATTGGTTAAACCGGTAAATGTTGGGTGTGAACGAAAGCATCAACTACCGACCCACAGCCTCGAATCACATCACCGCATTTTGAATTCGAGCGCAACGTACAAGAGACGTTTTGATTAGGAGGGCTCGCCATGTTAGATCCGCCATGCAGTTTCCGGCGAGTTTGTTACTTCGCCTAGGCGGCCGTCAAGATTGGGCAACATTTATCTATCGCCCGTTAGCATCTCTTAAGACAGGAGGATCTCGGACTCGACCACCCGACTAACATTGCCGATCGGGAACGCCACTGAAACGACGAAGCAATCAGAGGGTTTACTGCTAAACAACAAAGCAGAGGATTCAGCGAAGCGTCGATTTTAGTCCCGTTCGACGCAAAGTGTGGTGGTGTTTGCGACTTGCCGTCGCAAAGGATTGGCCCGAGTCGGTGAATAACAGACTCAGTGTTTTTCTCACTGGATAATCAATCGAAACCCTTAGCCGAGCCCTCGGGCTCGGCTTTTTTTGTGGTTTTCTTAGGCAGTGTGTCTGAATTCTTGCTGCCCTGTGGTCGGTTTCGCTGATCGGATTTCGGGGGTTTTTGGCTCAGGGTAAAGAGTGGCTGCCGGCCATTATTGAGTTGCAGTGGTTTGCGAAATTTTCAGCTTATCAAGTTCTTCTTCGATTGAGGTTCGCTCGGAATGGTGTAGGTTACTGGTCTTGTTTTCGGTTGCGGGCCTGTTTCGTTCCAGATTGATTGCGAAAGGAGTTGAAGTGGGTGATCGAGTCTTCGCCATTGCCGCGCACCCGGATGATATCGAGTTTGTGATGTCCGGTACGATGATGCTACTCAAGGACGCGGGTTGCGAATTGCATTACATGAATATCGCGAATGGTTGTTGTGGTTCAACGGAACATGATGCCAGGACGACGGCAAAGTTGCGACGTCAGGAGGCCATGCGGGCAGCAGACCATTTGGGGGCCGTATTTCACGAAAGTCTGACTGACGATTTAGCCATCTTTTACGATAAACCCACCCTCGCACGTCTTGGCTCGGTGGTTAGGAAGGTTGCGCCCTCCATGCTACTTGTGCATTCCCCGCAAGATTACATGGAGGATCATATGAACGCTTGTCGTCTTGCGGTCACGGCTGCCTTTGCACGTGGAATGCCGAATTTTTGCGTCGACCCTGTCTGTCCGCCAGTTGAGGAGGAGGTCACGATCTATCACGCTCAGCCTCATGGTAATTGTGATGGATTGCGGCTGCCGATTGTGCCCGATCTTTATGTTGATGTGACTTCCAAAATCGTACAAAAGTCAGAAATGCTGGCCTGTCATCAGACGCAAAAACGTTGGCTCGATGAAAGTCAGGGGATGGGATCCTACATTGAGACGATGAAGACGCTGTCGCAAGCAGTTGGTAAACTGTCGGGAAAATTTGAGTATGCCGAAGGCTGGCGGCGCCATTCTCATTTGGGCCTTTGTGCCGAGGATCGTGATCCGCTGCGTTACTATCTGCAACCCTTTGCAACCGATTAACGCCTCGAAGGCCGATTTTTACGTTGTTATTTTTTTCTGAGCTGATTGAGGCTGCTATGTTTCATCCACCAACACCTTGTCTTGTTGTTAATGCTGAGATTGTCCGGCGTAACATTTCTAGTATGCAAGCGTACGTGAATCAGCATGGTCTCGAATTGCGACCGCATACGAAAACTCACAAGTCAATCCACGTCGGAACGCTGCAGCGTGAAGCGGGAGCGTATGGGCTAACGGTTGCAAAGGCTGGCGAAGCGGCCGTGATGGCTCAGGTCACGGATAACGTGATGATGGCCTATCCGCCGGTCGATCTGCCTCGCTGTGAACGTTTGGCCAAACTGGCCCGTGACGCATCCTTGGTAGTCGGGCTCGATTCTGAATTAGCGGTTGAGAGACTTGCGGAGACGACGCAATCGGCAGGAACTAATGTGGACGTGTTAGTGGATGTTGATATCGGTTACCAGCGGACGGGGGTGCAATCCGATGAAGATGCGGTTCGACTGGCTCAATGTGTTGAACGATCGAAGTCGCTGCAGCTCAAGGGGCTTATGCTCTATGCCGGCAAGATTACTGGCAGTGCCGCTGAACAGACTGCACAGATGCAGCAGTTGAATTCTCGCTTAAAAGCTTTACTGCCAAAATGGGATGCGGCAGGGCTTTGTCGGGAAGTGATATCGAGTGGTTCGACGCCTTCTGCCAAATATTCGCATTTGGTTCCTGCCGTGACAGAAATACGACCGGGTACCTATGTGTACAACGATATGAATATCGTTCGTGGTGGTTACTGTAAAATGGAAGACTGTGCAGCACGGATCCATGCGACGGTGGTTAGCACCAATGTCAAGGGTCAGGTCGTGATCGACGCGGGAAGTAAGACGTTAACGAGTGACAAATGTGGTCCGGACCCCGATTCGGGATTTGGCCATATTGCTGAGTATCCTGCAGCAAAACTCTTTTCCTTGACGGAGGAGCACGGTCAAGTGGATATTTCGAAGTGTGATCGAGTTCCCGAATTGGGTGAGCGAATGACGATCATTCCCAACCACATTTGCGTTTGCGTCAATATGCAAGATTCATTCTGGTGGTGTGATGCTGGAGCCGAACCGCGGCAATTACCCGTAGACGCTCGGGGCTTACTGATTTGATTGCCATCTAGTTGTGGGGATGAGGACGGCCTGGCGGGGTGAGCGTGTGCGTTTGAGTGAGCGGCTGATAAAGCGCTGGACGTCGGTCAGCTAAGCGGTGGATTTCATGCTTTTGCGGAACTCGCACGACATGCTTTTGGCGGGCGCGATTAGGATCGATGTCGGCAAAAAAGACTTCTTCGCGATTCTCGGATGCGCGATAAATTGTTTTTCCGCCAGGATCGCAGATTTGGCTTTGTCCGATAAACGAAAAATCACCTTCGGTTCCAATTCGGTTGACAACGATGAAGTAAACGCCGTTCTCCATGGCCCGACAGCTGGCGATGTTTTGTGCGGCACATTGCGCACCTTGTGGCCAATTGGTGGGCATGGCGACCACGTCCGCTCCAAGGAGTGTCAAGCAGCGGGCTGATTCAGGGAATGATCCGTCGTAGCAAATATTCATGCCCACGTTGGCTTTCCCGGCGGAGTGAACGGCAAATGGACGGTCCCCCGGGGTCGTGAACCGATCAACTCCCAGAAAGGGAAGGTGGATTTTTCGGTATGGATGTACTTGATTTTGAGGGCCGACGAGCACTGCCGTGTTGAACAGTTTTCCTTGGTGAATTTCCAGAAGTCCACAGACAACATGGGTCTGGTGGCGTTCGCACATGGTTGCGAGGCGATCGGTGAACGGACCCGGAATGGTTTGCGCGTGGGGTAGCGCTTCGGCCTCTGATTCAAAGCAGTAGCCGGTAAGTGCACACTCGGGAAAAACCGTGAGGTCGGCACCTTCTGTCGCAGTCTGGTTGATGAATTCCTCGATGCGCTCGAGGTTTTTGTCGGGTTGCCCCAAGGCAACGTCACACTGAACACCTGCCAATTTCACGGGGCGTCTCCCGGTTCTGGAAAAGAATCCTGCGCTCGTCACACGGAAGACCGAAGAATGGAAGATTTGTTCCGTTCTTCATGGGGCCGCCCGAATCGGGGCAGCCATGTCTTTCTTGCGAATCCTATCTTACAGGTCGTTGGTGAGTTGAGCCAACAGCTCTTCGTCCACGATCTGGTCATGGTGATCGATCGAATGCGTGTCCAAATCGTCGAATAGGTTGTCTCGACTTTGGATGAGCAGATCGAGTTGAGCGGTGTCTTCAAAGGGAATTCGATTCTCTTGGCCTGATGATGGGCGTCCGGGCTTAGCCAGTACTTGTGAGATCAGAAGAGACGCGGCAACTTCATTTCGTTTTAGAGACGGATGGCCGAGCAAGGTTTTCTGGGTTGCAGCTCCATCCGCATAATTGCCTTCCTGGAAAGCGTAGACAAAGTCACTGGAGTCGAATTCACCATTGCCATCCCAGTCACCTTCTTCAAAGGTTGTGTTATTGGGGACGCCATCTTCGTACTTGCCTGCTTGGAAAACGAAAACAAGATCACTGGAGTCAAACACACCGTCGTGGTTCGAGTCGCCGGGTGGGGGGGCTACACCGCCATCTGCTGTGCCCGGGGATCCGCCAGGTTGATTGCTGGGACGCCAGCCGGCTTGTGTTTTCCATGCGTTTAGGTCGGCCGCTGATTCGTTGACAACCTGCAGGGAAGGCCCTTCACCATCGGTCGTGGGGTGCCAGGCTTCGTCATAGGTCAAGTCGTGCAAGACCGTATCGCCGGCAACAAACACGATTTGTTCAGAAGAATTGCTGAGTCGCCCGCTCCATTCGCCTGCCACGACGATATCGGAACCATAGCGAGTTTGAAATGCCTGCAGGTCCTCGACAACGACCAGCCGGGCTCCTGCTGCGATTTCGGTGTGCTCACTATCGGAAAATCGGAAGTCGATACCTTCCACATCATTTCCGACGACAACCTTCTCGAAGCGAACGTCAGCAAGATCAACTGGGGATTCGGAGAGGTTGACGATTTCGATGAACTCGAAATCGCTGGCAGAATCGAACCCTGCGGCTATTTCCGAGTTCGTTGGATCGCTGGGATGGTAGTGCACTTCGCTGATGCGAAGATTGTCAGTGGTTGCTTCGACGCTTGTAGTGAAGCGAGCTTTGTTGGCAGCGCTCCAAGTGCCGTCGGGTTTGCGTAACCTTGCGGTGATCATCGTTGATTGACCGATGGTGATCGGACCGTCGAATGACAAGGCCCCGTCGGCCACTGCGCCGCCAGCGACCCGCGGGTCAGTTTCATCCGTTGTGTAATAAATGTCACCATCGGGTGCCGTCATGGTTAGCTGGCCGCCAATGTTTACGAAGCCACCATGCTGAGCAATTCCGTCGATCACCATCTCGGGAGCTTCGTCGGGGATGAACAGGTCCGTTTTTCCGAATTGTGTGATGACGGTCGCTGTGCGCTGGGGGAAATAGTTCTCGTACAAGTCGTTGCGGACATCTGTCCAATCAGGTCGTGTATAGCGTGTCTTGTCACCATTGTCGATTTGGTTATCACCCCAGCGGGCCGACTCGGCTCGCATTACCAAATCAATTTGATCAGATCGATCGGCGTAAAGTTTTGCAGCCGCCTCGGGGGTCATTGCACCACCGTTGTGAAAATGTTGCTGCACACGATCCGCAAACATCAGCACATACTCGGGATGCGTGCTCAAGCGACGATGCATGCCAGTGGGTGCATTTCGGTTGTTGGTTCGTGTTTTGTCGTCCCTGGCACCTTCGAGGACTTTTTCGGCATCCCAGCTATGGAATCGCCAGAGTCCCTCTTCTTTGTGTTCGGAGGCATACCAGTTGTGGTGGTCCCAGTCACCGTTTCCACCGTAGAAGTTGACCAACATGTAGTCGATGAAACTGTTGATGTCCAAGCGGGTCTGAATTTCGCTCCATTGTTCGTCGGTCAAGTCACCACGGGTGCCGACGACAGTGAACATATCACGGTAAGTCTGATTTGATCCGTTGATTATATCGTTGGAGCTGAGCCCATGTTTGATTACGTTGTAATCTTCGCTGTTGCCACCCAAGTAACTGGCGACAAAGTTGTCGTCTGGACGCTCGTGGAGCGTGTGGAGTCCCCAGTAGATACCGTTGATGTAAACATTCACATGTTGTGCATGGGTTGCCGTGCCGCCGACCGCGTTTTGCAAGTCTGCAGCGAACTCGTCTCGCATGTATTGTGCACGACCGCGTTGGGAAGCAGGGCTGCTCCCACCGCCGTAATGCCAGACGTTGTTCAAGCGAGCATCAACGACCAGGGTATCGAAGGCGCTGATGGCATCCGTCCCGAAAATTGGATAATTGAGATCCGAGGGACCTTGGTCTTCCGTGAAGCGGACACGCATCGAGAGCTTGTCGGTTTTCCATCGGTTGGGACTGCTTCCTCCGACAATCTGAACGGTGGAGTTTGCCTGCACTCCATTATCGGGTTTGTGCGGATCGAAGAATTCGAACGACACCGGACGCTCGACGTTCTCACCTCGAATATAGATTCCCTTTGAACCGAAAAATTCATCAAAGTTCAAGGACAAGGACACGGTTGGGATTCGCATCAGGTCGTCTACTTCGGGGCGTATTTCCGGGTCAGTGTGGTTCACGATGATGGGGTCCATTGCCCAGTCGGCGCCACGATGTCCCCAGCGTGCACCTCCCAAATCGGCACCATCTTGTTGCAACACATCCGCTGCAAAAACGTAAGTTTGTGCATCCACGTTAGAAGGCAAAAAGCTCTCTTTGAATGCGATTGCCTTCAAGACAGTGGTGGTTGAAATCGTGATGGGGTTGCTGTAGAGATCGCCATGAGTGGCCGACGGATTGGAACCATCGGTGGTGTAACGGATTGCAGCGCCCTCGAATGCAGTGCTGATTTCAACCTGAAACGCTTCGCTGTAATAGCCTCGATCCACGCTGAAAGCCGTGTCCGTCACGACCCCTGGATAGAGGCCGCCGTTGGCAGCGCCCGGCGTGACGTCGAGCAAGAAACCCGTCTCTCCGTTGTTTCCAATACCAAAGGACACATCGGCGCGTTGATCGGGAGTGTTCGTTACTTCGTGGAAAATATCACCTTCGGCCGAAGTGATCGCCAGGTATTCTCCAGACGGGTTTAATTTGAAATTCGTGTGCAGCATGCCCTGTTCATCAAGATTGGGATTGCTGATATCGAGCCGACTCGCGGCCACCACCAAGTAACCAGCGGCAGGTAGGGTCGTACCAGCGGGCAATGCCCATTTCGTAAGGTTGTCGCTGTTGTCGGTGAGGTGATATCCCGAGAGGTCAAGTTCCGAAGACGTCAGATTGTGAATCTCAATCCAATCCGGAGTCAGCGGATCGCCTTTGTACGAATCCTCCGTGTTTGCTCGCACGCGGGTTTCAATCGACGTCGCATTCGCCGACATCACCTCGCTGATTTCAATGGGCGCCGCTCCCACAAACAACGAGACATCAGCAGTTGTTGATTGACTGTTGCCATCACTGACCACATAGGAAAACGAATCAACGCCAATGAAATCTCCATTGGGAGTGTAAACGAACGATCCGTCGTTCATCAGTTCTAATTGCCCCTGGGATGGTTCTGTCGAAACGGCGGCTGTGAGGTCGGTGCTGTCAATGTCTGTGTCGTTGGCCAACAGACCATCGGCAGCTGAAATCACAAAGTTGTCACCCTTGGGGGCGAAATAGGCATCCGCATTTGCGGACGGACTGTCGTTTACCGGGTCGATCGTTAAGTTCACCGTCGCCACATTCGATTCGTCTTCGCCGTCGAACAAGATGTATTGGAAGGAATCGCTTCCAAACGAATCCGGATTCGGAGTGTAATTAAACGAACCGTCTTCATTTAGGACTAGTTCACCTTGGCTGGTTCCGTCGACTAGCCTCACGACCCACGTGTCCCCATCCGCATCGCTGTCATTCGCGGAAACCCCGCTGCTCGTCGTCGCGTTGAAGCTCACATCTTCCGTTAGCGCGAAGCTGTCGTCCTGGGCTGTAGGCGGCGTGTTCACAATTAGAGTGACTTCGGCTTCTGCTGAAGTGTTGGTGCCATCGTTGACCTGATATCGAAAACTGGTTGTGCCGGCGAAGCCTTGCGGGTCATAGATAAAGGAGCCATCCGCATTTAGGCTGAGACTGCCGCTGCCAACGTTTTGACTGAGTTGAACACTCAGGTCGGTTTGGTCGGCATTTTCGTCATTGGCGAGCAATCCGATGGACGCATCGATAATCAGCGATTCAGCGGGAACTGCCTTGTAGCTGTCAGCGACTGCGATGGCTGGATCGTATACGTTGGACACATTGATTGTGACGGTGGCTGTGTTGGATACTTGCGAATCGTTAGCGGTGTAAGTAAACGAGTCCTCGCCAAAGAAGTTCGAAACGGGGGCGTAGGTGAAGCTACCGTCAGGGTTCAGTGTCAGGGCGCCATGTTTGGTTGGGGACACAAGCACAGCCGATAGGGAGTTCGATTCTGGATCGGTATCGTTATTGAGTACGCTATTTGCCAGAGTCACAAAGTTAAATCCAAACGTCGGATCTTCTTGAAACGCGTAGCTGTCGTCTGCGGCCGTGGGGGCGCTGTTGTTATAAGTGGCTTGGATTGTTTGATTGAGTTCAGTGACTTCGCTGGCATCCAACGCGCCATTGAAGATTCGGATTTCGGCGATATCGCCGTTGAATGGGTTGGCGTCGTTTTGCTGAAGTATGCCGAAAGTCAAATCGATTGGCTCGCGAGCCAGCGCGTTACCATCGAGCATGGTGGTCGCGTTGCCGTCGTCGATATAAATGTCCAGAGTGCCCCCAGTGCGGGAAACAGTGGCCAAATGAAATTGTCCGTCATTCAGGCCCGTTTCGTTCGAGTAGATCGATTCATGGGGTTTGAAGAGGCCTTGTCCCAACCCGGTTCCGATTTGTCCCGACGCATTGAGGCTCATGCCCCAATCCCGTCCGAAGCCGGCACGGTTTGCGTCGACCAGCCCCGTGTTATTCGACCAGTCATCCGTGCCTCCCTTTAATTCCTCAGAACTCGTAGAAAAAACTACCGCAACTGTGAAATCGTTTGCGTTTGCTAATGGGCTTTCATTTCCAACCACTCGAAACGAATCGGCTCCATCACTCGTGTTGAATCGTATGACTGAGTGACCGCTCAGTGCATTCTTGACTAGCAGTGGGGCTCCACTGCTGTTGGCCACGACATTACTGACGATGTCATTCCAGTCCGCGACGACCTGACCATTATCGTGGTTGTCATTTAACGCATCTGCCGTCCAATGGGATACCAAATCTCCCGCGAGAAGCACACGTTGCTCGAGTGACTCAAGCTGGCCGTTGTGTCGTCTTGTCTTCAATCGATGTTCAGATGATTTATTTCTGCGATTACCGATTTGCGTAGCTTGTCGTAGGATCGAGGGGAACAGTCGCCGCATTTTGTTCTCTCAGACGGGGATTTCGAGTTGCTGAAACGTCACTTGTAGCTAACCATCCCGATTTTATCTGATCAAACCATGAAACTCCACAAAAAATAGGAGCTGACTAATCGAAAGTTTGGGATGATATGAGTTGCTTGCAATACTCCTTGGGTTGTGCCAAATCGTTGTTACACAAGCTGGTACCTCTTCCGGAAAAAAAATTAACTATTCTGAGATGTTGAGGGGGTAGGAAGGGCCCTTTTTTTCAATGCGATTTAATCTTCGGTGAATCACATTCGGGAATTGAATCCAGGCAGTTTTTTTCCATCTCGCACTATTTCAGCTGCAAAAATGGTCCAGCTGGTTCAATCTGCCAGTCGGTTTGAGTATATCCATAGACGGGGGAGGAAGCCCCTGAGTCGTTGCTTCGTCCGCCGGGCGTAGTCGTTGGAAAGTGACCTGCTGAGCGATGGATGATCCTGATAGGAACGCCACAGTTCGTCGAATGTCTGCTGGAATCAATTCGAAGCAGGTGACTCGAGTCGTCGTTGCAGCGGGCCTCTCTAGGTAGGGTGTCGCAAGACTTTTGTAGCGAGTCCACCAGGACATGTCGTCCGCTGAAATGATTGCCCCCGACGAGCGTGTGTAGAAAGGAAGTGGAGCAGGGCAGTCGGAAGTGTTCTTGCTGCAGATCCCGGCTGATCACCAATGTTACTGGAATCGGGCCGGAACAGACGTTTGCGTCGATACCCTAGCAAAACGGCAGTTGCAATTCTCTCGGTACCCAAGAAGCGATGGGACCGAATGATCATCGATTCGTATCAGTCGGGCCACCAATCAGGCATCTCGTCTCGACCGCGTAGGGTGCCTTGCGATGATTGCTCGCGTTTTCGATTCTCAAGAGGGGGAAGGGCGTAGTTCGGACTGCTTGGTTGTGTCGGATGCGATGAATCCAGCCGATGCCATTTGGATGGCGGCGTGTTGGACCGATCCGCTCTGTTTGTCTGGTTGTTGGCCTTTTGGTCGATCGATTGCGGCTGTTCAAATGAAGTAGGCGAGACGGGTTGTTGCTGTTCCCAACTTATCTCGAAAATGGATTTTTCCCGTGGCAGTTGTTGCTGATCGGATTTGTCTGCCATTGTGGTAAAGGGGGGGGAGGTGGTGGACGCTGGTGGGGAACTCATTTCGGAGTTTGGAGCTGTTGTTGGGTTCTGAGCGGCCACTTGATATTCCACCGGAATCCAGTCGATATCGTGCGGTGGTTCAGGTTGGAATTCGGTTGGCTGTGCACTCCCATCATCATCAGCTCGATGAGGGAAGGTCTGATCGGTTAGCGGAAATTCAACCGAGTCCGATTCAATGACTAGCGGCTGGCTAATCTCAGGCAGCATCAATTCGGGTTCGTCCGTTTGTGGTGCTGTGATTCGAAGTGTAGCCACTCCGGCCGTTGCAAAAGCCGCTTCGACGTCATCTCGCGATGTGAAGAGGAAGATCTGGAGGTTCCGTTTTGCCGCTTCACGGAATAGCTTTGCCAGGCAGAGGTCGTTAGATGATTGCTCGGTGAAGGATTGGTCCGAAAAGATTGCCGGCAATGGAATCCCGCGTTGGTTTTGTAGTATGATTGCTGCTAATTGCAGGCTGAGCATCGTCAGACGGGCATCAAGCTCCGGCAATTCGCATAGCGGACGGGCTTCTTTTTTTTCAATGTAAAGGAAGTCTTGAGTGTCCGTATTGTATTCGATTTTCGCTTCGTCTCGACCTGCGGCATTGAGAAGTTCGGTGGCAAGGTTCAGTCCTTCCGGTGGCGGAAGCTTCTCGGCACCTAACTGTAAACTGTCAATGATTTCCAAGCCAATCTCCTCGATCCCCAAACGCTGGGTTTGTTGACTGAGATGGCGATCTAAGACTTCTCGTTCGTGCCGTGCCGTTGCGACTGAACGGTTTGTCACGAACGGGTGCAAAGCCTGTTCGAGACGTTTGCGTTCTGCGTCGATGCTGATCTTTTCTGCTTGGCGTGCTTGGATTTCTGATTGGTGCTGCTCAATTCGATCTTGGAGCGTCGTTTCTTTGTGTGACTCAAGCAGCTCTTTGATCGGTGATTCGGCGACTTGGTCGTTCAGGCTTGCATCGATTTGGATCTGCAACGCCTCTAATTCTTCTTTCAGCGGCTTAATCTGCCGACGGTCTTGGATCTTCACACGCAATTGTTCGACGTCATTAACACCGGTCCGTGCAAAGATTTTGTTTCGCTTTCGTTTGTGTCGTTTGATTTGCTGTTGGCAAGCGACCATCTGTTGCTGCGATTCATGACTTGTTTCGACGGCGGCAAAATCGGAATTGGATTTTGTTGCTTGTAGCCATGTCAGAACTGTCTCCACATCGGCTTCTTGAACCGATTCAACAGTTCGATTCAAAGAGCTGGCCGCCTGTTGTTGCCAATGGGAGAAGGAGCTTTGATGCTGAGTCAATTCCGCTTCCAGCTCCGCAATTTCACGGTTGGGCACAGAGTCTGAGTTGATGAATCGCATCTGCAGGCTCTCCATCGCATCGGTGATTGTCGTGTCGGGGGCGAGGTCAAGCGTTCTGAGTAGATCCGTCCATGATTTTTTCGCTTGTTCCAGCTCGTTAAGCGTGGAGGGTAGGGGGATCGTGTGATCGTCCGAATGGGTTGTTTCTTTGCAAACAGCAAGTTTTGGTTTTGAATCGCTCTCGCTCTCAGGCTCTGCTTGCTCGATTTCGGTGATCAATTGGTCAATTCTTGCACGGTGATGTTCGAGTTCTTCGACGGCCGGCTGTTCGAGGCTAACTTTGAGAAAAGCGACGGCGCCGAGTGCGGTTAGACCGAGTAGTCCAACGGTGAAATTGTAGCCGTTGAAATCGATTATCAAGGAGCCAAGAATCA
Organism: Pirellulaceae bacterium; assembly: GCA_029243025.1. NCBI lineage: Bacteria > Pseudomonadati > Planctomycetota > Planctomycetia > Pirellulales > Pirellulaceae > Pirellulaceae bacterium. Next base: position 61,524 of record JAQWSU010000055.1, read on the forward strand.
TGGCGACACCGCACGAAAACAGAGCTCCCAAGGCGAGGATAGCGGAGGGCGACAAGACGCGTCGATGCAATAGATCACGAGTCTTGTGCTTTAATGTTTCGATGCGCTGCCTAACTTCAATCACCGCGTGTTGGTTGATCGGCGCCTCTTGTCCGTTGTTCGGTGCTGAAATCAAGAGTTCGTCAACGCTGTCCAATTTGCGTTGAGTGGTGGTTGTGAGGCTTGCTTCATGGCGTGTGCGAGCAGCCGACAAGGCTGCCGCGGCATCCTCCAGGCGGCGAATGGTCGCGAAATCATCGTTTGTGCTTTGCCGAATTCGATCACGTTCTAATGTAACGTGAATCTTTGCGATCCGATTCTCACTCTGAATGATCGTTGACTTGGCTTGAATCAGCTCTTCAATCGGATTAGGTGGCACTCGCTCGGGTGGAGCTGGTTGATTGTTCCGAAGTGCCCGCAGACGCTGCCGGAATTCTTGGAGTTTTTGGTCCAACTGACGGACTCGTGAAAGATCTTTCGCGTGCACATGAATTGCCCGAAGTTGCTTCAGCGAGGCCTGGATCTCTGCGCGACGAGCCCACTGTGGGTGCAAGGTAAACGCCGCAGTGAGTAGTTTCAGCTGCTGTCTCGCTTCGCGGATCGATTCACGCAGCTCTTCTGAACGCGTTGCCGCTTCGGCTTGTTGTCGTTTGTGATCCAAGTATTGCTGGCGGCAATCCAGATCTGCTTCCAGCCTGTTTTGCAGTTGGTTTCTTTGCTGCTGGAGTTTTGCGAGGCTGTCTCGCAACTCTTGGACTTTTGCGACCCGCTGTTCTCTGACGACTACATCGATAGCCGGTTTCCTTGTAGCGGATGCAATCGGCTCGGTTAATGCCTGCATGGTGCCGGTGCGTTGCCACCAGCTAAGTCGATCTGAAAGGCTAAGTCCGTCCGTATAAAGTGACAAAAAGAGTTCCGCGCCGATTGACTGAATGCGATCGGGCAAACTGCTGTCGTTTGCCGGCCGTCCATGAGAATCGAGAACATGAAGTTCGCTTGCTGAATGGTTCGCGATTCTTATGAGCTCGATGGAAGCGGATTCGACGCCCGAGGATAATGATCCGCTGACGCCTTCAAGCTGGATGCCACAACGGTTGATTTCGCCTAGCAACATGGCGGGAATGAAATGTCCCAGCTGTTTCATCTTGGCCTCGACGGGGCCAACCACCACATTTAAACCCGCACGAAGCTTTTCCAGGCAGAGGTCGTCGGAACCTCCGAAACCGTCAACGTAGCATTCTCGGATGATCACTTCACCGCATCCTTGCTGTTGGTAAATCGAGACGCCCCAAGCTCTCGTTTGGATTCTGACCTCGCTTCAAGAGCCGTTTGCGACGCAATGCGTCGAAGTACGACAGTCGGAGGCAAGCTATCTGACTTTAATCTATCTGATTAGGGCAAGCGGGGGAACGTCAAACCGCTGGCGGCTCGTGTCGCCGACGTTCAATCTTGGCCCCTGGACGGCTTGTGCGGATCGGATTAAAACGCGGATCCGCCAGCACTCCTTGCGAGTTGCTCATTTTCTCAGGATCCGCCGGTATCACCTTGTTATGAATGATTCAACGACGACCGTCCAACAGTTGCGGCAGATGATGCAGGAATTTGTCGATGAGCGGGATTGGCAGCAATTCCACTCACCGAAGAACTTGACGATGGCACTGGCCATCGAGGCTGCCGAGTTGATGGAGCACTTTCAATGGCTCTCCGTGGAGCAGTCTCGAGCGGTGAAGGGGCGAGAGGAGCAGTTGTCTGCCGTTGGGGAAGAAATGGCCGACGTGCTCTGTTATCTACTGGCGGCCGCAAACGCGTTGGATATCGATCTCAGTGCGACAATGAAGAAGAAAATGATCAAGAATCGACAGAAGTATCCGGCCGACGAATACCGCGGACGGTTTGGCCCCAGCGATCCGCAGCAATAAAAAAACCGTTGGAGCGCAACTCCAACGGTTCAGCGTTTCAAATTTGAGCGATTCGATTACAGCAATCGCGTCAGGCCAAACAGGGACATCAGCCCCATGATGACCGTCAGGATAGCCGCCGGTTCGGGAACCGCTCTTGCACCGATGTTTGCCGTGGCATCGGCACTGAAATCTTCTAGCTTGCCCTCTGCAGATGTGCCGAGTCCCAATCCGCCATTGACGTCTGTCAGGCTGATGGAAAACGATGACTGCAGCAGGTTTTCTGGGTTGAGGATATTGAGCAGGGAACCGTCAGTGAACATCCCGAATTCGGTTGTTAAGAATCCCCCGGTTGCAGTACCGGCAACGGGACCGGAAAGTGTACCTTTCCCGAGCGTTCCAGACAGCAAAAGATCGTTGTTTTGATCGTACAAGTCGAAGGATCCACCTTCGGTAGCCTGGAGGATGGTCGTCCCAAAAATGGTGGGATTGTCAACCAGATCGATCGAGCTTAACGTGAAGGACGCATTGTCGCTTTCAATGGTGGATTCACCAGAAAGCGCTCCGAGAAACGTGACTTCGGTGTTTTGATCACCACTGGTTGCGCCGATTCCGTCGTCGGCTGTCGAGAGCACTGCATCAACTAAATTGATGTCTGGTAACGAGTCTGTGCTAAAACCTAACTTGATGATTGTTCCTGCTGTTGCGGGAACGGTCAAAACGAACACAGTTGTGATGACAAGGGTGGCGAGAGTTCGATTCATTAGCGGCTTCCTTTTAAATTGCGCAAGGCAAGTTCCATTGGGGGGCAATAACGTTGGACGCTCGGGATCGACTGACTCTTTTGCCCGCTAGGGCATTACTCTTACCGAAGTGAATCCCAGGCTTGTTGCAAGTCAAACCACGTTTAACTCATAGACCGTCCTCCGGCTAGACCCCAAATCCTGACTGTTGTTTCTACCGCCAACGAACCAATTTTAGCTGTGGATGGGGTGACACCACCTCATCCACAGTTTTGCTGGGTTCGGATCATCTCCCTCAAACTTTTCCGCTCATTCCACTTGCTTCGCCAAGGCTTTGCTGGCCTAGCGACGCAACCAGATGAGTGCGGATGCACTGCCTAACAGAAACAGGATGCAGATGCTCGAAGGTTCCGGCACTTGCGAGAACGTTTGGTCGACAAACGACATGTCAACTTGTTCACCCTCTGCCGCAATGAACAAAATGTTCTTTTGAACCTGCATCTCCTGAACTGTCTCAGGGAACACGATCCCGGCGTTTAAACGACTGTCATTGGTTGGGATACGTAAAATCTCATCCGTCGAATCGAAAATGGGCAGAAACGTTTCCGTAATGGTCCCAGAACTGCCTTCGGGCGAGACAATGTTCGCCGCCAAATGCGCTTCGCTGATTGCGTTCGATTCGTTAGTTACTTTGACGTTGTAGTAGATCAGTGCGTCGGACGCACCGTCGCCGGGTAGGTCAACGAAGCCACCTTGAAAACGAACGCCATAGTTTCCTTCGGCGTCTTCGATGGCTATTACATTGACTCGGTCGGAAGATGGCATATCACCGGTTGCCGCATAACCGAAGTCAGAGAATTCCTTGTCGCCGTTGGTGATGGTTCCGTCATCTTCGATCAGCGTGGAAAGCAAGATCGCTTCCGCCGATGCGTTCACCGCAAGCGTTGAGATGGTGATGATAGTCAGTATCCCCACGAGTGTAGGGACGTTCAAGTTGCTCTTCATTAGACACCCTCGCTTTCAACGCAAATTACTTCAATGGATGTTCAAACCTGCAAAATACCTTCTTGAAGGCCGATTCTATCTGGGTTTTGCCGAGTGTCAAGAGTTTGGGTGGAGTGAAGGGAATGAATGGATGAAATGGGTGTTCTGGGTCTCCGTGTCTGCTTCTGCCGAATCACCGGTCAATTCCTGGCGCTTTGGAACGGAGATGGATGAGACGGCGATTTGAACGGCTAAAACAGACCGACACGACCTCGAAGGTTTGATAGATCGGGCGATTTCGATCAGTTTTTAGTTTGATGGAAAATAAAAAAACGTCAGAACGAAGATGTCCTGACGTTTCAAAAAATGAACCATGTTGGGCCCGAACTAGGTCGATTTTGATCTCCAGGGGCCGGTGATTGCAACGGTCGTTCCAGCACCTTGGATGTTAACAAACAGAGTCGAACCGTCTGGCGAGAAGGTTACACCGGCAAATTCAGTGCGAAGATGATTGAAGCCAAAGTGATAACATTCACCTTGGGGTGTCACACCAGCAAGCCGCACGACGTTTCCGCTGCGGTCTTCGCAGAGGATCAAATCGCCCCAGGGCGCCACGGTGAGGTTGTCGGCGTTGTGGACTAGGGCGGTATCGTTCGGTTCGATAAACAGTTCCAGATGGCCCGGATCGGCGGACTCACGGGAAGTCGCCTCGTCGTAGCTGGGTTTGTATTTCCAGATCTGTCCGAGCTTGCTGTGGCCACCGCTGGTGCAGGCGAAATAAAACTCGCCGTTCCCATACCAAATGCCTTCGCCGCGGGCAAAGCGAGTTCCTCCGGCGTCGAAGCCGCGTTGTCGCAAATCATCCTCGGGAGAAGTCACATCATCCATGTCGATCCATTCGACGGCCAATTTATTCCCTATCGCGACGGTGTCTGGGTTGGTCCAGTTTCGCGTGTCGAGCTGTTTTTGGTCACGAACGGCGAGAGCCTGGAGGCGGCCACCTGCCTTGAGATTACCCGGTTGGTTGGGCACGAAACGGTAAAACAGGCTGTCGTCCCGATCTTCCGTCTCGTAAACGATTCCCGTGCGCGGATCAACGGCGATCGCTTCGTGGTTGAAACGTCCCATGTCGGTGAGCGGAATGGGGTCAGCCAGCTCCATCCGTGCCGATACGGGCACCTCAAAGTTGTATCCGTGGTCTTTTTCTGTTTTGAAATTCTCATTCGAGCCAGCGCGTTCCACGGTCTCTTCACACGTTACCCAGGTTTTCCAGGGAGTCGGTCCACCGGCGCAGTTGCGAATGGTGCCTGCGAGGCTGAGGAACTCGCGAACGACCTGCCCCTTACTGGTGTCATAAACGACTGTCGTCGTCCCTCCGGATGAGGGTGTTTCCCCGTGTCCAAGGTCGTAGATTTTGGATGGATCGACTAGTTTGGCTCGCTCTCGATTCTCGCCGAAAGGTCCCGTGTTGTCAGGGCTGAGTTCATGGTTGCGAATCAAGACCGTCAGACCGTAGGGCCCCGGTAAGGCGGCCATGCCGTCCGGTGCTCCCGGCACGAGCAGACCATCGCTCATTTCCTTCCCTTCCTCCGAAACGATGCGATAGGAAAAACCCCGTGGCAGATCCAGCAGGCCTTTGGGATCGGTAACTAGGTCACCGTAGCCAATCGGAGCCTTGCCCGCGGCGTCTTCCGCTGCCCGTGCTAAACCATCATGGACGAAGCTCTTCAGGCCCATGAATCCCGCTGCTACAGCGGCCGAACTTTTTAAAAATCCTCGACGAGAGTCGCTCATAGTCAAACTACCTCGGTGTGGTACAGGTCTCTTATCTTCAATGCATCTGTCTGAAAAAGAATTTGGATCTTTGCAAGGAAAATTAGCTCGAATGGATCCCAGTCAATCAGACGCTGGCGGGTCAATGCCCTGTGCGTAAATGTCCTCTCATCATAGATGGCTTGAGGTGGTCCGCAAGCGAACTTAACACACTCTTAAAGAAAGCCCCGCCGATTCAAAAGCAGCTCAGGTAACCTTGACACAAAAGGCCAACACGGTGGTTGCCCTTTGCCAAGCAGATCCGCCCTCAAGATGGGCGGATCTGCTTGGGAATACCCGAGGAAGGGGCCGTTTCGGAGCGAAACGTTTTATTGGGGAAGTCGGCTTTGCTCCACGACGGGGAATGAGCCAGTCAGGCCCTCGACCATGAATGCAACCAAATCTTTTTTCTCTTGATCGGTCAGATTGAGTTTCTTGACCTTGTCGCTTAAGTGAGGGTTCGGATGCCCGCCTTTGTCATACCAATCGATCACCTCTTCGAGTGTCTTTTGGCTGCCGTCATGCATATAGGGTGGCGAGTTGACGATGTTTCGCACGGTCGGCGTCTTGAAAGCACCTTTGTCCTTCTCGTCTTTCGTGACTTTAAAACGTCCTAGATCCGGCTCGTTAACTTCCATCCCCACCCCGAGGTTGTGATACTTTTCATCCGTGAAATTCGCACCAGCATGGCAAGCCGTGCAGCCGACGCGATCCGAGAAAAATAGCTCGCGACCTCGCTTGGCACTCTCGGTCATTTTTTCACTGCCCGCTAGTGCAACCTGATATTGAGCATACAGTTCGGGATCCTCTTCCTCTAAGTCTTCAAGTTCGTCCGCGTACGATCGTTCGATCGTGCGAACCGTTTCAAAATGGTCGTAGGGGGTTGGACCTGTGACGAGCGCCCGCTCGAAGCTGGCGATGGCCTTGGTAATGTTGTCGATCGAGATCTCTTCGCCGGGGAATACTTTTTCAAATTGAATTCGATAACCGTCAATCGAGTTCACGGTTTCAACTGCCTTTTCGTGCGTGTTTCCCATCTCAATCGGATTTGCGATCGGTCCCGCAGCTTGCTCTTCTAATGACTTAGCTCGGCCATCCCAGAACTGGGGGCCGGATAGAATCCGGTTGTAGCTGATTGGAGAGTGGCGGTCGCCTGTCTGACCTTCAACCCCAACGCCGAATTGAGTCTTCCGTCCGTAGCCGTCCTCCGGGTGATGACAGCTGGCGCAACTGATTGTTCCGTCCGATGAGAGTCGAGCGTCAAAGTAAAGTTGCCGCCCGAGCTCGATCTTCGCCTTGGTTAGCGGGTTTTCTGCAACGCCCTGGACATTCGCTTGGGCTGCCGACAGCCCGACAGGTAGAGTCGGTTCAATCACCTGATGATTCGAGGGGGCATCAACATAAATTTGAATCTGAGCGACGGTAAGTTCGCCTTCGCCGGGAATTCCTGCGGTGAGGACTTCATCCCCCAGCACGACAGGCTCCTTCTCTGTTGGAGCCGGTGTGGTTGGAGCCGGTGTGGTTGGAGCCGGTGTGGTTGGAGCCGGTGTGGTTGGGGCCGGTGTGGTTGACGAAACGGCGGCCGCTGAGCCTAATGAAGCAGTCGTGGTACCGCTGTCCGGTGCTTTCGCTTTGGGCTGACAGCCGAAGGCGCACATGGCGGTGGCACACAGCACGACGACGGAAACAATACGTTGGTTAACATACTGAAACTTTGCTGGCATTAAATTACCCTTTGCTGGCAGGTGAGATTGTCAACAGGAGTCTCCGACGCTTCGAACAAATGGCGCGATTCGAACGCGTACCTCCGCTGCTGCGGATACTATATCGCCCCGATTACGAAAGTGACAGGGCGCAGCCGGCTTCGCTTTGCGATTCTGTTTCCAAATCACTGATGTCAATCCACGATGCCGAGAATGCAATAAATGAAAGAACTGAAGCCAAAAAGCATTGGAAGGCTCCTCTTGCTTATCGTGTTGAGCCTAATCGCCGGTTGCTCCTTCGGCGAGGAGTCTCGATTGATTGGGAAATGGCAAAGCCAGCCGCTTGCTTTCGAGCAAAATTCGGTCGAGCATCGCTCTGTGGATTCGAACGAATCGGAAGCGACTTCTGCAGCAATGATAAATCGTCTTCTCTCCGGTATTTCGTTGGAATTTTCCAGCGGAAGTCGCTTTACCATGAAACTTGTATCCGCAAGTGGTTCTGATGATCTTGTCACGGGTGATTGGTCGGTGATTTCCACTAACGGAGATCGACAAATGATCGAGTTGGTCAGCGACCAATCGGATCAGGCGTTGCGCATGAAAATCAATTTTGAAAATGGGGGGATTGTTGCGAGGCAAGTTGATGGCGATAGCCGGATTGGTCCTGTCTTTTATCAACGGCTGAATTGAACTGAATCTAGCCTGGTAAATTGTCAATTAAAAATCTGGCGTTTGGCTCTCGCTGCTGATGCGAAGAGTTGCCTGCCGAAGACGGCACTCCACGACAGAGTGGCTTCCGGCCGATCGGAATTTCACATAATGAAAGATAACCGTAGCGGATTGGATTCGACCAACTAGGCTGATCGATACATTCCCTTCCAGAATGTAGGCTCAGCTCTTGGAACTAGCCACCTTGAGCTGAGCCGTCTCTTTTGGGGGCACGTTCAGCCTCACCATCAATTCTCGCTGGGCAGAATCTGGCGGATAGTTGTTGTGACCTTCATTACCGCTTCAGTGCAGTTGCGGCCTTTTTGAGCTGGTGATTCCTGCGACTAACGAATTACGCTGCGACCAGGTGCAATAGGTTTTCTTACGCGAACGCCCCACTTCCAGGCTGGGATTTTTCGTCGATTTGAATTTTTCCCGAACTCGCTTTTGGTGGTCGAGGCAACTATATTTCTTTCAACGTTGCAGAAACATTCGAGGTTCGAGGGATGATGAGATCTCGCGCGCGGTTTTTACTCTCGGCCTTCGTAGTGAACCGGGCACGATTCTTCGGTTCAGCCGCCGCCCATTTTTAACTAGACTGGCGACAAAAGCGGGTTCGCTGGTAAGTTTTCGATGTGACAGGCAAAGAATTTTCGAAGATTAGAAGAGTTACGTGCCGGTTTGACTCCAATCGTCGTATTCGGATTTTGAAAATTGGTAAGGACGTAGAATCGATGACAAATCGTGAACGATGGATTGTCTATCCTCTTTTAGCATTCGCGTTGATGATGGGGATGCGTAGCCAGGTCCAAAACCCGCTGTTGGTCCGCGCTCAGAAGATCGAATGCACTGATTTGCAGGTGAAGACAATCAACGGTAAGGCGCCGACAAACCAAGGAATGGGCGTGGTTTTGCCGATGGTCAATCAGGCGATGAAGCTCGTTTCCGAAGCGCAAGCAGCTTTGCAGGAGGTTCAGGCAGAAACCAAGATCACCGAAGCGACCGGAGAAGCGACCGGAGAAGCTAACTCAAGCGATCCTGGCTCGGACAAACGCTAGAAAGTCCGCCTACTCCTAATTTCGCTGGCTGTCGACTCGCGACTGTGCGGTGGCCTGAACGGAATTGTAAGATCGCGGACCGTAGAGGCGTTCCCGATAAAGAACTAGGCCGTGGATCGCGTGATATAACGCTCCGCACTCCAATTGAACTTGCCGAGTTTGGTTGCAGAGATCGCACAAGTGATTGGCTGCTCGAGTGACCCACGGTTCGGAGAGTTGCTCGTTGTTCATAGCCAGCACTAGGAATTCGAGCACATGGCCAGTTGTGCCCAGTCCAATCGCCAAGTCGGGTGAAGTGCCGGGGCGACGGAAATAGTTAGTCGATAAGGAACCGTCCGGATTTTGCCATCGACGGGCATCATTAATCGCTTTTTGGAGCGTTTCATCTGCTCTTTGCCACACGCCAGTCAGTTCGCCACCATTGGCCAAATGCTGATTCAATGCCATTGCCACACCGATCAAGCGGTGGGTTCCGCCGCAAGCGCTATTGTAAATATCTTGATCCAGCTCGCCCTCAACTAATCGTTCGACGGACCATGTCTGACCATCATTCGCCACCCAAGTGCTGTCGGTCGGTAGGTAGGATGTCAAACCAATCAGTGTCCAGCTCCACTCTTCATTGAGGTTCCTGGGTGCGTCACGTTGAACCTGTTGTAAAAAGTCGGTCATGTTGTATTCATCGGGTCCGACCTTGATTGTTTGGTCGGGTGCGAGACCGCATTGTGCGAGCACTGCCAGCCATTGATCGGCGTGACCTTGTCCTTTTTTGGTGCCTGGTTCGACAACCGCCCTGAGTCCGCGGCGTCCGTTTTCCAATTGATCACCAGGTTGGACGGACCAGCCCCTCATGGTGCCGCCATTGAGAACGTAGTCGACGGCGGATACGCTTTGACGATCTCGACCTACTTGGACTGGGAACTCGTGCTGGTAGGCCAGCACGCCGTGCATGATTTGCCAAGCGCCGTGGTCGTGCGTATTAAGGCGTCGTTTTTGGAGTGTGAAGTCAAGCACTCCATCCAGTTTTTCTCCCAACAAGTCTTTGTCTGGCCCAGGGCTGACCCGGGTGACGTTGGTCGTGTTCGAGTCCGCCGAGTCGGTTTCGGAGAGGCAGCCGGAGCTGAAAATGAGGGCTAACAGAGCGAGTCCGATCGAAGAGTACGTTCGAACGAATCGGTTGTTCTGATTTGAAGCTTGTAACGCAGCTAGTGGTTTTGACATGATTTTGGTGCACGCAAGGCCAAGGAAACAGGCCACCATCTTTGGTTTTCGATGTTAGGCCCAAATGGGGGAACGACTAATGAACCTAACGACCCTGCCAAGCCGCCTTGCCGCCGCTGGACCGCGAGTAAAGAATACAGGTAGCAAATGCAATCGTCCATGGTTCGGTTGCAGAGTGGCTACCCCTATACAGGATTATCATCGAAAGAATTGAGGCAAATAATGATTTTTGATCCTCTGTATCTGATTATATCGGCTCCAGCGTTCTTTCTGGCAATGTGGGCCCAGCATCGGGTGAAGACGGCTTACGGCGAGGCAAGCAGAATGCCGGCCCAGCTGAGTGGTGCTGCGGCAGCTCGCTACATCCTGGATTCTGCAGGGTTGCAGAACGTCAATATCGAGCAAACGCCCGGTCATTTGTCAGACCATTACGATCCACGGGCAAACGTACTGCGATTGAGCGATGATGTATACCGCGGTCAAAATCAAGCGGCGGTTGGGATTGCGGCCCATGAGGCAGGGCATGCAATCCAAAAATCTCGCAATTATTTGCCACTCGTTTTGCGGAATTTGGCGGTTCCTGCTGCTAGTTTTGGTAGCCGTGGAGCGATTTTTATTTTGATCGGCGGATTTTTCCTTTCGGGGATTTCGGAAGCATTGGGCGGTATGATGATGGACTTTGCCTTACTGCTTTTCGGAGCGGTGGTGGTCTTTCAAGTCGTGAATCTGCCTGTCGAATTCGACGCCAGTAATCGGGCAAAAGCTGAATTAGTCAATCTTAATATTGTTCCAGCGGGGGAGATGATCGGTGTCAATCGCGTCCTGAATGCGGCGGCGATGACTTACGTTGCCGCGACTTTGGCGGCGGTCAGCACCTTTGTTTACTTCCTGATGCGGTATGGAGGTCGGGATTGACGTATTTCACTGTCGAGCGTGCTGCCGAACCGCTCCATTGGGCTAGCTGTGCTGGAAACGGTTAACTGTTGGTATTCGTGCGAGCCAGCTACCACCCGGATCGCTTTCCATCCATTGTGGATCGATGTGGGGGGAAACGAATTGCCTGGGCGTTTTGAATTGAAATCGACGTGGACACCGGACCATTCGATCATTATGCTCGCCACGCCAATAGTTGGCTCCGCTCGCTGGGAGCAAAAAGCCAGGGTGCACTCGTCCGCTGGTCGACCTGCACATGCTGGCAATTCAGAGAAAGGAATCCTGATGAATCAAACGCCCGCTGCCATTTTAGTGCTTGCCGCTTCTATCTTTAGTTACGTCGCGCAAACAGCGAGCATTAATTCGGAGGGTCAGGCGTCAGTGATGCTCACACTCACTGCAATTGCAGTCGGATTGTGGGGAATGGTTTCTCTATTTTCCACCAGTATGCGTGAGCGAGAAAAGTTGATTGATAGCAATACGCGGCTGGAAGTTCTTGACCGAATGATGGAGAGTGAACCGGTACGTGCGATCAAGCAAGCGAGCCAGCGAATTGCTCGTGCTGAAACAAGTAAAGCGAAGCCAGACGTCAATCTATCGGCCGAACTCGAGGCGCAATTGAATGCCATCTCTCAGCTGTCAGGACGTGAGCGATCCGAGATTCTTGAGGAAACGCTTCGCAATCATTTACCGCGTGCAGGAACTTCTCGAGCGGCGTAAATTTACTGCGTTCGAAAAAACTGGCTACGCCCAAGAGGTTGTCGGGGTTGAGCGATGCGCATTCAATGGCTGTTAATCTTGTTGGCTGTCCTGCTGACGCTTGTTACCTTGCGTTTACTGGGCACGGTTGGGAGAGTCTGCTGGAACGCCACTCGCTGTTTAGGTTTTTGGACTTCCCGAACGTGGGGAGTTGCGTTCCGCTAGGTTGCACCAATCACACCGACGGCTGTAGCGTCGATCGGAGTTGGCAGATCAGCACTCGGAATTAGTCGATTGATTGTCAGCGAGTCGGCTATCGATCCATGCGGGTGACACAAAACGCCGCAGTAAAGTGCGAAAGCTGACCTCCATTTCTTTGTCGAGCTTTTGCTGAGTCGGATTCGGTGTTTCCCCCGAATGTTCTGTGGCCAGAAAACCTCGCCAGCTGAGCCGTGCCTTCCAGTCGTGCATTCGAGTTGCATGGTTCATTCGTTCCATGACTCGCAAGGCCCAAACTGTTCCGAATTGATCTCGGAAATCGGTCCAGACTTGATCCCACCCACTGGCGGTTCGCTGTTTGCGTGTCTGAAGCCAAGCCAATGCGATCGCGCCGGTGATCATCGGTAACGCCAGCCAATGCCATCGTTGCCAATTCCAGCTTTGCAAAAAAGGTAACTGGCCGCCCAGCAGAACGATTTGTGCGGCAGTTACCAAGAGGGTGGCGATTCCAAATCGAGTTGGCAGCTGGTTGGAGCAACCGATCGCAATCAGCAAAAGAAGAAACCACTCCCAAGTCGGATGGAGTGAGAAAACTGTACCTCCGGCGAATGCGAGATCCTGCGCTGCGGGAAGTGCGAGCACAAGCCACAGTGAAGCGACGATAAATTGCCAGCCTCGATCCTGAGGACGTTTGGCGCCGAGGACTGCCATGGTTGGGCAAAGCGTAGAAATCGAGGCAAGGTATCGCCACGTCGAAGCTGATGGGGGGGCGAGCCAGCCAATGGCCGTTTCGGTGAATGAAACGACCAGCAACGAGAGCATTATCCAGCGGGCGGGCGCGACCAACGTCGTCCCTTGCAAACGCGGGAGACGCGTCAGGACGAGAAATATTCCTAAGCTGCCGAAAATCAGGGCGAGCTGCGCCGATGCCCATGATTCTTGTTCTACGATAGCGGTAGCCACCGGAAGCAGGTTCATCTTCTTTTTACTTTCTATCGCTGGCTTAGTGCCAATTAACGTCTCGGGCAGTATTCGATAAAGCCTGCAGCTTAGGTTGAGTTTGCGGTCGCGACATCGCTCAAGATGCTTGTTCAGACGGTAAAGTTTCTGCCTCTTCCTTAATGTCGTCAACTGTTGGTGAGGGTATTGTTTACGTAGTAGCTGCAGACGCACCTGATTTGGAGAAGTCGACGGAAAAAAAAGCGGTGATCGTTTGCATGGGGCTTGACAGCGCGTATGCTTCACTTGCCACCCGCGAGGCTTGTCCTCCAAGCTCTCTTCGCGGCATGGTCTGCAACTTAACGGACGCTATCCCCGGTCGAAAGGAGGTCCGACGATGAGAATCATCACGCTATTGTTTGTCGCCTCGTGTGTCATGGCGACGTCGGTTCAAGCACAAGTCGGAAAGACGGTTGTTGTTTCCCACGGTCACAACTCTTTCGTATCTCAAGACCAGCACGCCGACCCCTACGCTGGTGTCAACGTTTACGGATGTTGCGAGGACGATGTGAGTTACTGCTTTGACCTTTGGTCAACCTACTGTAACGAGCGAAAGCCACAAGGAGCCTGCTGTTTGAGGGGCGGTTGTCGGATGGCCGCCTGTGGTTGCAACAATCACCATGGTATTTTTCGAAATAAACCCTGTTGTGGAAACCCGTTGGGACTGCGGCACCATGCTTCAGACTGTGACAGTTGTTCCAAACCCGGTTGTGACTCAGGAGGCGGTGAGGTGGGGGGCTCGAACAAGGGCGATCCCCCATCACCCGAGACGACTTCGGAGCCATCCGTTTATAATAGAAACGATCGCGGCTTGTCTCAGGCGGCGGTCGGATTGCCTAGTGAGTCAGCTAAAACCGCCTCGAGAATGAGACGCTGGACGCTACCCTACAAGTGGAACAAATAACCTGAATTAGCAAGAACTCGATCTGACGCTACACCCAGTTCGATTCAGCCGGAGCTCGACCTCGTCGGGACTCCGGCTTTTTTTGTACACATCGCTCGTGTTTTCGTGGCAGAGTCGGAACTTTCGGTACGAATCGAGAAATCCGCTTCAGGCGGCACATCCGTCGCGCCGATGAGTTCTATACGACCATATTACCGGGAGGGCGAGGGTATCGACCTTGGTTGGACTCTCGTTTCAGGATGGAGGTCGTGGTACGACGACGGAGCGACGTGCCACGACCTTTTTCATGCGCGGGCGTTAGCTGCGGAGGAAGTTTCAATCCGCCCTAGTTTTGCAGCTTTGCCAGCAGTTGTTCGGCTGCCTTGCGGTTAGGGAACATCGCATCGCTGGCCAAGGTCTTTTGGAGAATCGCGTTGGCCGCGTCGTTTTGCCCACTGTCGTAGAGAATCTGAGCTGCGTGATAGGCACTGTCAGCGCTGACACTCCCCGCACTCATGGCTTGTTGAACCGTGCGAACGGCATTGGCGTTTTGCCCCAGTCGGGAAAGTACCCAGCCATAGGTGACGGCTGCTTCTCGTCCGGCCGCCTTGGAAAGGTCCGAGTGGATGCGTGAATTGAGGCGAGCGTACTCTAAAGCCTCCGCTCGCTTCTTCTCGTCGGCTTGATCAACCATGACAAGCGACAGTTGCGTCATGGCGCCTAAATTGTTCGGCGATTGGAGATGGGCCTGTTTGAACGCTTTTTCCGCAGTTGGAAGGTCGTTTTCAAAACGAGCAATCAAGCCAATGTACAACTTGGCATCGAGCGAATCGGGGGCGATTTTTGCCGCTGCCTCCGCATTTTCTTTCGCCATTGGCAGGTTGTTTGCATCCAACGCCCATTTGGCCACTGCCAATCTTGTCTTTTCGTTGTTGCCGTCGTTCTTGGCGGCTCGCTTCATCATCGCTTCTGCGTTGTTGCGATTTCCTGCCTGCTCGTAAAGTAATCCCATGTTAACGTCGGCTGTGGCCGTTTCGTCCGGTTTGCTTTTGTGCAGAGCCTGGAAAACTTTGTAAGCCTTATTCTCGTCATCCCGATTCTTTGACATCTTGAACATCACGCGACCGAGTCGGGTCATCGCAAGTGCATTGGTCTTGTCGAGTGCCAACAACGCTTGAAGTTGTTTCTTCGCTTCAGCCCAATTTTCTCGCAATTCAGCCATGCTGCCAAAACCGCCATGAATGTTGACCAAGAGACGATTTTTTCGCTTCGGGTTGGCCGTGTAGGCCTTTGTCAGTTCCAACGCCTTTTTGTACAGCAGATCTGCTTCCGTCCAACGTCGGTTTTGAAAAGCTAATTCGCCCAAATAGACGTAAGCGGCCGGATCGGTGGGATTGTTCCGAGCTGCTTCTTCCAGGGCCGTTCGGCCGGCAGAGAGCTGATTCAGTCCGAACAGAATTTGAGCCAACATGATATCGGCGGGAGGTAATTCCGGATTGCTTTTGCTCGCTGTGCGGAGCAGTTCTCGAGCTTCCCCAACCTGGCCCCGTCGGAGTCGATCGATGGCCGTTTCGACGTCCTGGTATTTTGGTCCATATTCTTCCACAACTGGCTCTAAAATCGTTTTCGCGGATAGCGGTTGCTGCTGCGCGTGGGCCGAGGAGGCGATTACGAACGACGTGACTGTTGCGAGTAATATGAAGCGAAATATGAACCGCATGCGAGCTCTGTTGAGGTTGAGGAACAAGGACATTTCGTTACCACACTTTCCTGAAAGGTAAAGAGACTTTGAAATCTTCGGGGAGTGCTAGGCCTCGAACAGGGATGAGCATGGAACTCAGGTCGGCCTAATTCTGAATATAGTTTTTTAAATAGTGGTTTTCCATTGATAGTTGCGCGTGCTGAGCTTTTACGACGTCGCCAATCGATATAATCCCTATCAGTCGATCCTGCTCCACAACCGGTAGGTGTCGGATACGGTGGTCGGTCATCAAGCCCATGGCCGTGTTGATGCTTTCCTGCGGACTGCCAACAATCAGATCGGCTGTCATGGAGTGCTCAACTCGACTTGTGCTTAACGGAGATCCCTGGGCAGCGGCACGCAAAATATCTCGTTCGGTGACGATGCCACACATCTTCTCTTTGTGGAGTACGACAAGCGATCCACAGTTGTTCTTGATGAGTCCGTTAATCACGTCTTGCAGCGTAGCATGCTTGGTGATTGTGTGTACCTTGTTCCCTTTGTAATTTAAAATCTGACGCAATTTCATGATCAGCACCTTCGTACAGCAAGGATGATTGAGACGTTCCGTACACAAAAAAAGTTTGCGACTCGGTTCCGTTTCTCAAAGGTCGCCTAGATTCCTGCTCAGAAAAAACTAACCTGCGCCTCAGCTGTCCTCTACTAAACATATTCCCGTCGGCGCTTCATGGTCAAATTTTTGTTTGTGAATAAGTTCACAAACGACGAATCTCGATCAATGATGAGATTTTCAACGCTGTCTCCTACCTTTTCCTCGTTACGTAATTTGATGCGAATGGGCAGTCAACGGCTTGTCGATGGTCGGATCAGACGCAGAATTGGTGAACTTTCGGGGAAAGTGTACGCGTTCTGTTTCCAAAAAAGGTTGTCATGTTCGTCAAGGGTTCGGACTCACCCTTGGGTGATACTACGGCTGCTGATTGTTACCAAGCGAGTTAATAGAACAGACGGGCAATGGTTGTTGCTGGCGATCTAACGGGATGCACTCACTGACGGCGCACTTCCAGCGGTCGACGCAAGGCAAAGAAAGCCGCCGTCGGCTGCTGGAACTTTTGTGAGTCGGGAGAAAAAAGTCCGTCCGACGAAATTAACAAGCAGTCCAAGGCTTCCCCGGTTCGTGATGGCCGGGGAGCTAGGAAATAGTGGGAGTGATGGTTACTTGGCGCGTTAGTCTATTGAAAAAATATTTTGGAGAGCCGAATTGCGACGTTACCAGCGACTCGGGATTTCGACAATTTCTAGGTTGCGAAAGGAAAGGTCTGTGGTCGGGTCATGGCCTTGGATCATGATCGTGCCGGCCTCGGTGCGCAAACCGCGTCGTGGATTAGGGTCGGCTTTGCGGGTATCGGTCCAATCGGTGACTTGGAAACCGTTGACCCAGACTGAAATGTGGGGGCCATCCGCGAAAATTGTTTTGTTAAACCATTCGAAGTCATTGGGGACGACTTTTCTTGCGTTGACTCGTCGGAAGATTCCGCCGGTCCCACAGTCAACAGGCTTGGTGCGATCATCCTCTTTGAAACCGTTTTGGATTTGGCTTTCATAGCCATCCATTGTCGAGCCGGGTAGACAGCGGAAAAAGATTCCCGAATTAAGTTGTTCGCCGTTTGAGTAGCAGCTCAGTTGTAGAATGAAGTCACCGAAGCTGTCGTTTGTTTCGAGTTGGCCTCGCCCGTTCTTCACATTCAGCCAGCCTTTTTCCGTGACGGTGAATTCGCTTTTCATCTCGGGATAGGTTTTCCATCCTGCGAGGTCGACGCCGTTGAAGATTGGGTTCAGGCCGAGCGGTTTTAGTTTTACATTTCGAAACTCGACTTTTCCTGCGTTATGTTGCAAGCCGATAAATCCCTTGCCCAGTTTTTTGGAGTCGGTGTAATCCAGGATTTGTTTGCCGTCGAGTTTCACGACAATCTGTCGTCCCTGAGCTGTGACTTCGAAGGTATGCCATTCGTTGGCCGCTGCGCTGGTGTCCGATACTTTCTCCCGTCCCACCAGGCTGCCGGTCGGGAAGGGGTTGTCGGGCGGAGCGATATTGAGTTCGTAGCAATCTCGATCGACCTGAGACGGTTGGGGGGATGTTCGAAGGAAGATACCGCTGTTGGTTCCTTCGGCTGCCCGAAAGTCGACCTGAAGCAAGTAATCGCTAAATTGAGTCGTTGTACGCAATAGGCAAACGTCGCCCGAAGTGGCCAGGATCCGCCCGTTGTCCACACGGAAATCGGCGTCGCCAGCCGGACGCCAGCCGAAGAGGCTTTCTCCGTCAAACAACAGCAGCCAGCCTTCAGCGATTTCCGCTTCTGTAAGACTGTTTTCGGCAGCACGTGCCGGAACAGAAGCGATTGAGCCGAAAATCAGTAAGGTAGCGAGGATTCGCTGCATGGGTTGCGTCATGATTGGGTTCCTTGATCAAAAGCCGCATGGCGAGTCTGTTAGCGATGTTTTCCACGCCACAGATTACTGGAGCCGAAGGGTCGCCGTGAAGAGGTCGAGCAGACCTGGGCAGCTTTTCTGCGAACTAAGCCGAAAACAAAGCTCTAATTCGTTTGTTATCTGCAGTTGGCCGAGAATGTCGAAATCCACGTTGGCCGCCAGATTGAGCTCCGTCTGGTTCAGCCGGCTATGTTCGGGCTGGATTTCCGATGCGATGATGAGTCGAACTTGGCTCTGCGGGGTGAGGCCGCTTGGCCGTTGGAAACGTCGTCTGAAGAGGATCGGTCCCTGGTAGCAATCGCCTAGCCAATTTCGGAGGCCATCCAATTCACGGTAGTGAATGGTTACATGGGACGCGTCTT
Source organism: Pirellulaceae bacterium (assembly GCA_029243025.1). Lineage (NCBI taxonomy): Bacteria > Pseudomonadati > Planctomycetota > Planctomycetia > Pirellulales > Pirellulaceae > Pirellulaceae bacterium. Next base: position 79,974 of record JAQWSU010000055.1, read on the forward strand.
CTGCGGACGAAGGGGGGACGTTTTCGCTTGGCCGGACACATTGCCAAGGCCCCTGCAGGCGTATCTGGTGAGGCTGTTCCATGCTGATTGCGGCTCGTACGCTTCGTGCGTCCTTCGTCCTTATGCCAGGGAATCCTGGATCGATGTCAGGAAGACGGCCGTTTAGCCGATCTATTCTGGCAGAAATTCGCCAACAACACTTGCCTGTCGTACTTGGCCGGAGCTGAATTCCTGGCAGCGAATCAAAACTTCGACGCCACGAAGGGGAATTGGATATGGAGCCGACGTGTCCCGCTCGGTGGCTCCATCGACGATCCCATCTCCATCGTCGTCTAAACCGTTGGTGCCAATGTCCAAGCCGCCAAATTGTGGGACGCCATCCGTCTCGTATTTGGTCGACCAACTGCAATAGACGCGTGGGGCGAGCGGATTGAAGGTTCCGTTTAAAGAGCTCAAGCCTGACCGAGGATGCGGCAAGCCGGAAAAATGAGACACGGGAGGTTGAGAGTTAGGTTTTGGAAGATATCCGAGATCAACATAGGCACCAAGTCCGGCCTGCTGACCGGAACCGTTCGTCGTGTAAAATCCAGGGTCAGTCGCCGATACGACGTAGGGCGATGTTGGAGTCGGCTTGATGAGCGGTGATGAGCGGTCGAACACTCGGATGTCAAATGCCAACGCATCAGCCATGACGAGGTCTCGCCGATCGAGTGCTGGAATGAGCCAATCACGATTGACGGAAAAGGGGAAATTTCCTGGTCCCATGGTGTTTAAATTGGTCGGCCAGTGTGCGAATCGATTTTCACGGTTGGTTAAATCTTGCAGCGAATTGGCAACGAAACCGCTGGTCGACGGTCGGACGGACAGATCGTTAAGTGCGAGGAATTTATGATAGTCAGTGCCAGCGCTGGCAAGCTGTTGGCGGACGGCCGGGACATGATTCAAATCCGGGCGAATCAGAAGTACCCTGCGGTGAATGGCCAATCCGGTCGCGCCGGCTGTTGATGAAGCACCCATCGCCGGTTGCATGGGCTGAATCCACCAGACGACCTCCGCCAAAGGCGACTCATAGATCTGACCGCCAATCTGGCCCGTGAATGGTTTGCCTGTGCTCCTCAGAGTTGCCATGAACATGTCATCCGTGTCACCCAACACGTTGGCTACCCGGTTGAGGAACTCTGGACTCGTGACTTCCGTATCTCGCGGGGGTTGCCCATTTTCAACCCGCACTGCGAACGGGTCGGCCTGGGGGTCGGCCGTGTTAACGATACTGTCTCCGTCGATATCGCGGTCAGAACGGACGCCCTCAATAATTTCGAGATAACCCGCACCCGACGCCGGATCGATGGGTGGAAGGGTCCGAACGGTCACCCGATTAAGATCATTTTGCAGTTGAGCTGACACATTTCTCAACTGTCCAGAAAGTTCCAGAATGGTACGACTCTCGGTGACGTTCCCTCCGAGTACCTCGAAAACTCGTACCACAGCCAGCACAACTAACAGCGTCAGTGCGACGGAGACAAGAATTTCAACCAGAGTGACGCCGGTCCGGCGTACCCGGCGGCGGGGAAATCGGTGATCGCTGGCAGCCGCAAGCTGCAAATGAAGTTTCGGCAAGGCCACTTCACTACTCCCTCTTCCGTACACGAATGGTCGGCGGTTCTGAACTGGCCCCCATGAGTGTGAGTGGCAGCGGGCCTGTTCCCTCCCAAACTGCCCTCACTCTTCAATTCGAACTTGAGCCCCCACGTTTGTCAAGCAAGAATGCGAGCCAAGAGTCGATTGTGGCAACCTGATCTGGCGGTTGTTCAAGTTTGACCACCGTAAACGTAAGTTGTCGCTATCGGTCACTTTCCGTAAACTTAGCTAGATTGGATGAATTCCCGCCAGGAAAGCGATTTCAACCGCGTTCTGATGGTTGGTGTGCCTGACAGTGAGTTTCTTGTCAGGTTGGGAGAAAGATGCCTGAGGGGTGTGCGACAGGCAGGTCGTCAATTTTGGTTCCTCTAGACTGCAGAGAAATTGGAAACAAATCTATGTTGTTTTCCGGCTTTCGTAATTTGACTCGTCGTTTCTTACCTCTGATCGTGATCGGGGTGGCCGCCTTGGCGATCCCTATCAGCTTCGCGCAGGAGACCTCAAAAGCTCCGAACGATGCGAAGGTTTCATCGCCCGCTGCGGTAGCCGCTTTTGCAGCGGCCGCAAATTTCCAGAACAACCAAGCTTACGATTTGGCGGCAGAATCGTGGCAAAGATTTCTCAACGACCACAAAGATGACCCTAGAGTGATTGAAGCCACCTACAACCTCGCTATTTGTCGGATGCAACTCAAGCAGTTGAAACAGGCACGAGAGCTGTTGCAAAAGGTTGTCAATTCGGCAGCAGAATTTGATCGACGGGAGGAAGCTGCCCTCAATCTGGGATGGACCATCTATTCGCTGGCGCTCGACAACAAACCTGAGTTGTTTCCGGAAGCCGATCAGGCATTTACCAAATTGCTGGAGGATTTTCCGCAGGGTGGAAAACGGGATCAGGCCTTGTTCTTTCGCGGCGAGTCGCTGTACCTCCAAGAAAAACGAGAGGCAGCAGAAAAAACTTATCGACAACTGGTTGATCAGTTTCCCGATTCGCCGCTGAGGGCGGATGCTCAGTATGCTCTGGGAGTGACTCTTGAAGAAATGGGACGTTTTGCAGACGCGGGCTCGGTCTACGATAAGTTCTTGGACGATTTTGCTGAAAATAGTTTGATCAACGAGGTCAAATTGCGAAAAGCAGAGACTGTCTTACGAGCTGGGGACCTTGCCGATGCGGAACAGCGGTTCGCGGCGCTCTCAAAACTGCCCAATTTTGGCTCGGCCGATCACGCCCTATACCGTCAAGCTTTTGCGGTCGCTCGTCAGGAGCGATTCGAAGCGGCAGCAAAAATTTTTGCGAGATTGATCCAAGACTTTCCCGACTCGAATTATGTGCAAGACAGTACGATTGCGGCGGCCCGTTCCTACTTTCGAGCCGAACAGCTGGACTTGGCATCGAAGTGGTTTGTGCGGGTGCGGGAGGTCAAAGGGGCATATGCTGTCGAAGCGGCTCACTGGTTGGCTCGCGTCTATCTAAAGCAAGGCCAGCCAGCGGTTGCCCTGCAGGTGGTTACGGAGACGCTGCCCCAGGCGAAGGGAGACGCTTTCGAGCTGAATTTATTAATGGATCAGGCGGATGCGTTGTATGAAATTGAATCCCGCCGGGCCGAAGCGGTGGACCTATACGCCAAATTGGCTGACGAACACCCCGAGAGCGACCTTGCGCCTCAATCACTCTACAATGCTGCCTACGGCTCGATGGCATTGAAAGACTATGCAAACGGATTGAAGTTAGCCGAGCAATTTTCCAAAGCTTATCCCAGTAACCATCTGTTGCCCGATGTGAAAAACGTGGTCGCCGAGTGTCACTTGCAACTGGGTGACAATGATGCAGCGGCGCGTGTTTTTGCCGATTTGGCCGCAAACTCAGCTGAGCGTAAGGAGGCATCGCAGTGGAAGATTCGCGAAGCCTTAGCACTCTTCGCTCAAAAAAAATATTCTGAATCGCTTGATCGCATCGAGGCGAAACTGCCCGCAATGACCGACCCGGCTGAGCGGGCCGAGGCTTACTATCTGGCGGGCATGAATCATTTTTCACTCAGTCATTTTGCTGCGGCAGAAACAGCATTCCAGAAATCGTTGGAGATCCAATCGGATTGGCGTCAGGCAGATGAAACGCTGCTCAACTTGTCCCGAGCTCAGCGTAAACAAAAAAAGTTGGATGAAGCGCGCGAAACGGTCAGCCACTTAATTGAAGAATTTCCCAAAAGTCCGTTGCTCGATCAGGCTCATTTTCGTTTAGCCGAATACGCTTACGCGGTGCAAGACTTTGAGACCGCTGATCGAGAGTATGCATTCGTGTTGGAACATTATCCTGAATCCATTTACGCTCCCTATGCGCAGTATGGTCGAGGGTGGTCGAGCCTCCGTGCCGGAAAGCTTGACGTGGCCGAAAGCTGTTTGTCGGCCGTGATCGACGGATTTCCCACCCATGCTCTGTTGCCGCAAGCGATCTATGCTCGTGGAATGGCGCGGCAACAAGCGGGTGATTTTGAACAATCGCTGGCTGATATCAAAAAGTATCTTGAACTCGGACCTGAGGACGCAAAACGCTCTGATGCACTCTACTTGCAGGGGCTCTGCTTGGCAGGGCAAAAACAATACGAGGCCGCCGCAAATAGCTTTCGCGCGATTCTTAGTGACGATTTGGATTACGAAGGGGCTGACAAAGTGCTCTATGAATTGGCTTGGGCACTCAAATCACAAAATAAGTCGGATGAATCGGTGGAATCATTCGCTCAACTCGGACAACAGTTTCCTGACAGTCGTTTGGCTGCCGAAAGCTTTTATCATGTTGGCGAGGACGCTTACGGTCGCGAAGAGTACGATCAAGCTGCGGAAGTCTACGATCGCTCACGCAGTCGGCTCCAAGGGAATCAAAAATTGGGCGAAAAAGTGCGGTACAAATTAGGTTGGTCACATTATCAACTCAACGATTTTGAACAAGCACTTGCCGCGTTTGTCGAGCAAGCGGAAAAGCATCCTCAGGGAAGCTTACTGGGGGATGCATTGTTTATGCAGGGTGAGTGCCATTTTCGCGGCGAAGATCATCAGCAAGCGTTGACCGATTACGCCGCGGCTGTAGCACAAACGTTGTCCAGTGATGCGATCAAGACTTTGGCTCATTTGCACGCTGGGCAGTCTGCCGGGCAGCTCGGCAAATGGAAAGAAAGTTTAGGCTGGCTGGAAAGAATCGCTACCGACCAAACCGATTCGCCCTACCTTCCTCAAATTCAATACGAGATGGCGGTTGCACAACAAAATCTGGGAAACGAGGCAGTCGCTCTGCAACTGTTTAAGAAAGTGGTTGATCGTTCCAGGGGCGAGATCAAGGCGCGGGCTGGATTCATGATGGGAGAGCTGTATTATGCCAAAAAAGAATATCTCAATGCGATTCGAGAATTCCGCAAAGTGATGTTTGGCTTTGACCAAAACGCCGATGGAAAAGTTCGCCAATGGCAGGCAAAGGCAGGCTTTGAAGCCGGGCAGTGTGCGGGCCTGGTCGCCGCTCAGGAAGATAAGCCGACCGAGCGTCAGCGATTTATTGATTTGGCACAAAAATTCTTTGAGTATGTCGTGGCACAACATCCGCAGTCGAAAGAAGCATCGGCGGCCGCAAATCAGTTGAAAAAGTACGCCGGGTGACGAATTCGCGACCCGCCAGGGGGTGAGGTCGAATTGGCAGCATTACTCCTGCGAGCAGACGCTTGTCGGTAAACGTGCTAAAGCGGGGTGGCTTTGAGGGCAATTCGCTTGGCAAATTCGGTGCCCGCGCAGAAAATGAACGCGTAACTTGATAGGATGACCCAGTCACTCACCGGTGATCTCCTCCGCGTTGGTCATAATGCAAACACATGCTCACTGATTTATCAAAAGAATCCCAGATTGGTTTCCGGCTGCTGCTCGCGCTGTCGCTGGTTTTCGTTTGTTGGGCCATTCCGCCGCTGGCGGCGCAAGATGGCCCCTCGGCGGAACAGGTGATTGACGAGGCGATGGCGTTGGCGAACGTCGATCAGCCGGTTGTCGAAACGCCGGCCCCGATTGAGCGTCTGAATCTGCTCACCCTGGTGATGAAGGGTGGGCTGTTGATGATTCCGATTGGAGTGATGTCCGTTCTTGTCGTGATGCTGGTTGTTGAACGAGCGATTGCTTTGCGACGCGAAAAAGTGATGCCGATTGGCTTGGTGGAAGGGCTCGGCCGGATGGGGGCGGTTCCGGGAGTACTCGACCCACGTCAGGCGTATCGCCTCTGCCAACAATATCCGTCTGCGACCGCGACGGTGATCCGATCCATGTTGCTCAAGACTGGACGTCCGCAGTCGGAGGTTGAGCATGCGGTGGCAGAATCCAGCGAACGCGAAGCAGGGCGACTGTACGCGCATGTGCGTTGGTTAAATCTAATTGCAGCCATCGCGCCCTTGATGGGATTGTTCGGCACGGTTTGGGGGATGATTCGAGCTTTTTTTGACACGACTCAGTTGGCTGCCGGCCAAAATAAAGCGGATTTTCTGGCTCAAGGGATTTACGTGGCGCTGGTGACGACCTTGGGAGGCCTGGCCGTAGCCATCCCCGCGGCCATTTTCTCACATTATTTTGAAGGTCGTATCCAAAGCTTGTTTCATCAAATCGATGAAATGTTGTTTAACCTCTTGCCGCAAGTCGAACGTTTTGAAGGACGGATGCGCGTGACGCCTCATTCTTTAGAGGCAACCGAAGAAAACGCCGTCCCACCTGATGCGGCAGATCGAGTGGACCCAGCGAATATCGGTTAAATCAAAAACTGCCGGTTGAGGTTGCGAATCAATCGGGAAATGACGAAAGTGAAGCGGTGGCAGTAAAGATTCCCAAGAGCACGGTGTTGCAGTCGCTCAGCATGACGCCGTTGATTGATGTCGTGTTCTTGTTGCTGATTTTTTTTCTGGTTGCCACGCGGTTCGCTGAAGAAGAACGTTCGATGGAAGTCAATTTGCCGACGGCCAGCGAATCTAAACCGATTACGATGAAGCCCAAAGACATCGAGTTGAATATCGATCAGGAAGGCCAGTACTTCCTCGGGGGCGGACAATCGCTGACATTGGAACAAATGGAATTGGCGCTTGGCCGACTTGCGGTCAACAATCCATTAACCCAAACGGTGGTTATCCGAGCCGATCGTAGCTGTAGTTGGGATCGGGTGGCTCAAGCAATGAACGCTTGTCATCGGGCCGGTTTGCAAGATGTCAAAACTTCAATCTCAGGACAATAAATCTTGAGACAAGGATCGACGACCAAATTGCAGCAGTGAGATTCGCAGTGAGATGATGAGGTGCCAAGGCGGTGCCTGCAGAGAATTAGAGGGTGTCTTTTCCGTAAATCGAAAGCATTGACCTAAGCCCTTATGACTGAACGACGCCACAACGTTCGAAAAATCGAGCCGCTACGGCACGAGTCGTTCGAGGATCGTAGTTGGCCGGTGCAACTCGCGCTGATTCTGTTGGGAGCTTATCTGATTGGGGTCATTGCGGCCACGCTCCGTTTTGACGATCGAAATTTGCTGACGAGTGCAATGACTTGGACGATCGTTACGATCGTGTCAGTTGTCTTTTTGTTAATCGGGGTCGCTCAACTCAAAAGCCATTGGTTGAAACGCGGGCTGTTGTTTTCGCTGGTTTTGAGTCTGATCGTCAATTTGAGCGTCCTCTTGGTTCTCTCTTTGATGAATCTGTTGCCGCCTTCGATTTCAGTGGTGGAGACGCCGGTCGCGGCGGTTCAAGAGGAAGAACAGGAGACGTTGCCCGAATTCTTTCCATTGGCGACGGATGGAAATGATCGTCCCAAACAAGAATATGAGAAACCTGTGACCACAGGAGAACCGGAAATGGAGCAACGCGATGACGTCCAAAAGACGTCGATCGCAATCGAAACGGAAAAACGTCAGCCGGATGTTCCTAATCAGCCGGAGCATGAACCATCACAGCAGTCGGTGGAACGAGCCAAGGTGGTAAAGTCCGCACCACGCGAATTTGACTTGCAGAGTACTCTCAGCCGACAAGAGCAAAGGTTAAAGCCTCGCATTGCACCGCCGATTGTCGACAATGTGCCATCACCACAGCAGTCGGAAGCCGAGCAACTGAAGGCCGTTCCATCTCAAGTACAACGCCAGACGCCGCAAGTGGTGCGGCAGCAATTAGACCAGCAAACACAGCCTTCCAGTCAAGTTTCTGTGCAGCGAGAGCAGCTTTCCCGCCGATCTGAAACACGTGATCAACCCGAGTTGACCGTGCCGTCGCGAGCCTCCAGTCTGGTGCGGTCGGAAAGTGGTGTACGTCCGGCACGGGCTGCGATGGCAACGGGGAATCGGCCGTCGTCAGCTCGCGAGAGCAATCCCGATGCGACACCGGCCAATCTGGCTGTCGAACGCCAACAGACCACAACTCCCGATACAAACCGTCGCCCGGATTTAGTGACGCCAGACGGCGTGGTGCGGAAGGTTGAATCGGACTCCACTCGTCAGCAACCGAGCGAGCAATCCCCTCAGCTTGCCGAAACGACTCGGCCGATCGTGGAACGTCGGCAACCGGTTACGGTAGCTCCCAGCGATGTGGATGTTATGGCAGCGCAAGTTGCTCAGACGGTTGCACCGGATCGAACGAATGCCACGGCGGAACCCACTGATGTCGCGCTGGACAAGCAGGCGGCTCAACAGCCGCAACCCTGGCCGACGCCCGGGCTCGCAACCGAAGCCGTGACACGGTCGACCGAAGCCTTGGCGACCTCTGCGCAGTCTCGTGTTTCACTGGAAAAGTCAGTTCCGTCGGCGAATGAGCCAGCAGAGATACAATCTGATCATCGGGCGATAACGCGATCCTTCGTTCCCGTTTCACCGCTCAATGCATTGACCGAGGGGGCAATCGCAGCAGACCGCGTAACCCCCGACCCTACGGCTGTTCCAGCCCAAACGGCCATTACCGTTTCGGAACGCGGGATCACCGGGGAGGGTGAGTCACCAAATTTGGATCAGGGGGATGTGGCGCCTCCCACGCCGATGTCACTTGCTTCGGCTTCTGCTCAGAGAAAGCAGGCTTCGCAGCAAAGTCGGCCGGGACCTGCGATCGCTCCCGCGGCGGGCGCTCGCATACCGCGCAGTTTGGCCGGTGCGAGTACCCCCACCACAAATCTGCGGGCCCAGTCTGATGTAGCGGCTGACCGGGTCGATGCAGTGACGATCGCTGAAGTTGAAGCCAATGCAGCAGCTGGTGAGACACGTCGACAGGCCAATGCGCCACTCGCGCGTCAGACCGCCCAAGCTGGCAAGTCGAGCGTTGATATTGGGCCCCTGCGGATTGCGACGAGTATTGGGCAAAAGCAGCCTGCCGGTGGAGGACAACCCGAAATTCTTCAAGGCATGATGAAACCTGCTACGCCTCGCACCCGCGTGGGAGGGACGGTGAATCCTGCCTTGCCCGTTACGGAAGCTGCCAAAGTGGTTGCGGCTCCACCTAATCAAGAGCAACAAGTTCGGTTGCAGAATGCAGGTGCTGCAGAACCACGGCTCGCTCGCCAAGCGGCTGTCGCCTCGGCATCCGCCAGTCCACAACCGCAACCTTCGCCGGATTCGTCCTCGGTTAGCGAGGGTGCCGCCCGCATCGCGACGGGAGGACAACCGGCGCGGAGTCGCGCAACCGAAGCGAAGATGGCTGACGTTGCAGCGCCCGGCGGGGGGATGAACCAAAGATTGCGAACTCCTGCCACTCAAGCGATCCCCCTGGGAACTCCAAGCCAGCAGGTACAGGTTGTGAGTCAATCCGCATCGAGTGGTTTACCGGATGCCTTGCCGCTTCAGTCCGAAGGTGAACGTGTGCGTCGCAATACGGATGGCGTTTACGGCCCCGCATCAAACGAACCCGTCGGTGCCGCGGTGGACGACGTTGCACGCGCTGGCGTCAGCGGGCCGGCGACGGACGTATCAATCAGCCGACGTGCCGGATCCGCGAGTCAGCAAGTCGGGCCGCTTTTCTCGGATCTTGTTCAAAATGGTGATTCAGCGCCTCGAGCTCGAGTCATGCGGCGTCCTTCCGGGGTGGTTTCGAAAGTTGAGATGGACGTGCCACTTGCTGGAGTTGCCATCGTTCGCGACAACACACCCTCACCTGATGTGGCTGTCGCCGTGCAAGCCGGCGACGTCGCTCGTAGTCAGGCTGGTGGCTTGGTGGTGCCGATTGATCTGCCGATATCGGTTGGCGGATTGTCGAGCGATGTAGCGAAGAACGTCGGCGTCATCAGTCGCCAGGCACAACCAGACAGCCAGTTGGTCGCCGACAGTCGAGCTCGATTTATTCGACGCAACGTGGGTGGACCCTTGTCGATCGATACGAAGGTCGCACTGCCCACGGAGGCTTTTCAGACACGGATCAATCGCCGTGGCGAAGATCCAGCTGGCGGAAATGGACGTCCCTCGCAACGTACTGAAGAGGCGATTGAATTGGGCTTAATCTATCTGGCAAAACAGCAATCGCCTGACGGTCGTTGGAGCCTGGGACGGGTTGGTGCCGAGGGCGAGGAGGTTGAAATTCCGACTCTGCGATCTGATACGGCGGCGACCGGCCTCGCATTGCTCTCGTTTTTGGGAGCCGGATACCACCACCAGAGTGACAAGTATCAGGAGGTGGTGAAAGAAGGGCTGGACTTTCTACTTGATGCTCAAAAGCCTGACGGAGATCTTTATCTCGCCGAGGATGAGGATTCGGCGCGGAACGCATGGCTGTACAGTCATGGCATCGCCACGATTGCTCTCTGTGAGGCCTATGGTATGACTCAGGATTCAACCTTGAGAGAGCCGGCCCAGAGGGCCGTCAATTTTATCGTTCAGGCACAACATCCTCGACGAGGAGGGTGGCGGTACGCCCCGGGTGTAAGCTCGGACACCTCCGTCTCGGGATGGATGGTGATGGCGATGCGCAGCGCCGAACTTGCCAATCTTGAAGTTCCCGTATCCGCCTGGAAACTTGTCGAGGTGTGGTTGGAGATGGCCCAGGTTTCCGATCGTCGTCGCGAGCTGTATCGGTACAATCCCCTGGCACCAAATACCATTCAACAAGGTCATGGGCGACAACCGACTCCGACCATGACGGCCGTCGGACTCTTAATGAGACTCTATACGGGGTGGCGGCGAGACAATCGGAATATGGTGCTGGGAGCCGAATATCTCCGCTCGCAAGTGCCCGAGATCGGTTCGCTCAGCAACCCGAAACGCGACACCTATTACTGGTATTATGCCACGCAGGTGATGTTCCATATGCGAGGGGATTACTGGGAGGCATGGAATCAACGCTTACATCCGTTGTTGACCTCATCCCAAGTCCAGACCGGATCATTCGCGGGCAGTTGGGATCCGCAGGATCCCATCCCCGATCGCTGGGGCAGTCACGGGGGACGCTTGTATGTCACCACCTTGAATCTGTTGTCCCTGGAGGTCTACTATAGGCATTTGCCAATTTATGAAGATACGGCTCGCTAGACACGGTGTTGCGAGCAGCGTCAAGGAATCTATGGCGAGATGAGGGTGGCGATGAATTGTCCGCGATGTGGTGTTGGCCTGCCCGCTGCGGCCTTGTTTTGTTCGCAATGTGGCCACTCGCTTGAAATGAAGACCCACCAACCTCCTCGGAGGAATGACCGGCTTCAATCCCAAGCCATGGCTTTCCAAACTCCAGAGGATGACGAAGAGTACGAATTGTGGCGCGGTAGATATTCAGCCAAAGGGATGATCAACTATTGGTTGGTTGCCGTACTTGCCACCGTGCTCTTACCGCTTGTCGCGGGGGCGGCGAGTCTCGATCGCGTTGGCTGGATCGGTCTTTTTGGGTTGATCCTTCTTCTTTGGCTAGGCTTGATCTGCCTGCTTGCCGTACAGAAAATGGACGTGCATTATGTGCTGACAAATCAGCGTTTGATTCACAAGAGTGGTATTATCACGAGACATTCACATCGAATCGAAGTCATTGATTTTGATGATGTCAGTTATCAACAAGGGATCATCGAACGGATGGTCGGCGTGGGGACAATTGAGGTTGTTTCGAGTGATCGTACGGATCCTATTCTTGAATTAATCGGCATTGATCGAGTTCAAGAGGTTGCCCGCATCATGGATGAAGCCCGCCGGGCTGAGCGGATCCGTCGTGGCTTACACATTGAAGCCGTCTAGTTCCCGCACGAATTGTGGTGTGTCGATGCTGCGTCTTGCACTGGCTTGGCAAGCTTTGTGCATGGCGGTTCTTCTAGTTGCGATACACTTGGTTGGCCGCTGCGATACTTGAGCCAGCATCAAAGCCATAATTTTGTTCGGCCAACAACTGCTCAAGGGCCGACAGAAATAACAGCACATTGGCCTCCCGAGCCCCATATCCCATTAGTCCAATTCGCCAAACCTTGCCTTTGAAGGTTCCCAAACCGGAGCCAATTTCAATTCCAAATCGATTCAGCAGATCAGCTCGCACGCGAGCATCATCAACGCCGGTGGGAATGCGCACCGCATTTAACATGGGTAATTGGTGTCCCTCCTGGGCCGTGTAGTGGATGTCTAAAGCTGCCAAGCCGGCTTTCAAAGCTCGATGATTGAGTGCGTGCCGCTCAAAACAAGCGTCCAGACCTTCGGCAAGAATGATTCGGGCTGCTTCATGCAACGCGTAGGACATGTTGATCGGTGCCGTGTGATGATAGACACGATCGGCACCCCAGTAAGAGGCTAACATTGAAACATCGAGATACCAGCTTTGAACTTTTGTTTTGCGATTCAGGATGCTATCCACTGCCCGTTGGTTAAAGGAGACGGGAGCCAATCCGGGCGGGCAACTCAGGCATTTTTGAGATCCTGAGTAAATGGCGTCAATATTCCAGCGATCGACTTCTACTGGTAGACCGCCCAAAGAGGTCACTGAATCTACCAACAGCATGGCTCCCGCATCGTGCACTAAATTGGATATCTCTTCGAGCGGTTGCCAAGCTCCGGTGGATGTTTCTGCCATCACGATGCCTACGATCTTCGGTTTGGCTTGCAATAAGGCGTCTTTCAAGTCGTCAACCTTGAAAACCTCGCCCCAGGGACGTTCCACACTTGTCACCTCTGCGCCCGCTCGTTGAGCGACGTCTCGCAGCCGCGCTCCAAAGACACCATTGACGCAGGCGATCATCGAGTCACCCGGTTCAATGAGGTTGACGATCGTTGCCTCCATGCCTGCCGAACCGGTTGCACTGACAGCAAATGTCATCTCGTTCTTGGTTTGAAACAGCTCTCGCAACATCTGTTGCAATTGATCCATTACTTCCAGGTAGTAGGGATCGAGGTGGCCGACGGTACCACGCCCCAGGGCTTCCAAGACGCGTGGATGGATGTCACTGGGGCCGGGCCCCATCAACGTGCGGACCGGCGGACAGATTGCAGGGGGTACGCTCGTCATTCTCTATTTTCTCCTTGAATACGGGTTGAACCCGTCGTCAGCTAGTTTGCTTGTCGAATGCTATTTCGAAGGTGTCGAGTGCGTGTTCGTTGTGTTTAAGCTCGGTTCAAAATCTCAAATCGCTCCAAACAATGGAACTCACTGCTAAAATGCAGGGAGGCGACCATCGCAGTCGTTCGTACAGCTTACAAACGTCGAGACCAGAAGAAAACATGCCCGCGCTGCTTCGAAGACTGGGAATGTCACAATGGCGACTTTGGTTGGTTTGGTTTTGCCTGTCATTCGCAGCCTCAACTTCGTTGCCTGCCGACCACCTGCGGGCGTTGCAAAAACGGGCTGATGAAAACTCACGAGCCGAATGGGGGCGCTGGGGGGCGGACCGAAAAAAATATTCGAGTTGGACGAGTCACTCCAACCGCTTGATCCCGATTTATACGTTCGGAATCGATTTGCGTGCCTACCGGGGAGTTTACAGTCCCTATCGCAATCAGCGGAAGATTCAACGTCTCTACGATGGTATGTCTCCAGGCTCGTTAAATCCGGCCGCAAATTACTTTGACCAAACCGACGTCTACCGGATCCAGAAAAGGGCGGTTAACTCCGGCAAAAAATATATCATCTTGATGGTGTTTGATGGGATGGATTGGCAAACGACTCAAGCTGCCGCGATTCACGCGGCTCAAAATGTTTATACCGAGGGTCGGGGATCGGGCTTGAGTTTTCAGGATTATCGGCGAGTTACGACAGACTATGGTTTTTTTGTGACTAGCCCGCACAACGTCGGAACACAGGTTGATGTGAATGCTCAAGCCGTATTGAACCCGGGTGGAACGGAACGCGGTGGCTATTCAGCCCGACTGGGGGGAGCGACTCCTTGGGCGGTTCCCGGTAGCGACACTTATTTGCTGGGAAAATTGCGTGCGGTTCCCCATGTCGTCACGGATTCAGCTTCGTCGGCCACGTCGATGACCAGCGGTAAAAAGACTTTTAACACCGCCATCAACGTCGATCCCAACGGAGCCCATTTGATACCTCTGCCGCGCCAGTTGCAGGCTGAACGAGATTTTTCCATCGGTGTCGTTACTAGCGTGCCCATCAGCCATGCGACTCCGGCGGCCGCTTATGCCAACAATGTTTCGCGGAATGATTATCAAGACTTGACGAGGGATCTGATCGGTTTACCCTCGATTTCACATCGACGCAAAGCCTTGGATGGCGTTGACGTTTTGTTGGGCGGTGGCTGGGGTGAGTTGGTGAACGGAGATGAGAAACAAGGGAGTAACTTTGTCCGGGGAAATAAGTTTTTGACGGACGCGGATCGAAAGCGAATCGACCTTAACAACGGCGGTAAATACGTGGTAGTGCAGCGTGAACGGGGCCAGTCCGGCGCGGCAACGTTGTTGGCGGCTGGGCGCGAAGCCTATCGGAAAAAAGCTCGGCTGGTGGGCTTCTTTGGAGCAGGCGGCGGCAACTTGCCTTTCCAAACAGCAGATGGGAAATACAATCCCCACAAGCTTGCCTACGACGCCTCGGATCTCTCAGAAAACCCAACTCTTGCGAACATGACCCGGGTGGCCTTGGGAGTGCTGTCGCGTAATTCCCAGGGCTTTTGGTTGATGATCGAAGCGGGGGATGTTGACTGGGCAAATCACGCCAACAATCTCGATAATTCGATCGGCGCAGTCCTGAGTGGCGACGCGGCGTTTAAAACAGTGACAAGCTGGATTGAGAAAAATAAAGCTTGGGACGAAACGGTTTTAATCCTCACGGCCGACCATGGGCATTATTTCGTTCTCAATGATCCGACGATTTTGATTTCGCCGGCGACCGGAGGGACCGTCGACGAATGAGCGACGTCGCTGCTGGCAACCAGAGTTCGGGGATTTAACGTCAATCAGAAGGGCCGAAAAAAGTGAATTCTGGTAAACCTTTGGCAACGCGTTCAACGTACAAGCAGGCTTCCATTAGATGATAGTCGCCCCACATGCAGGATTCGCCTTGTGGAATTGAGGCCCCCGCAGGGGTGTGATCCCAGCCACGGGGACGGTGATAGATCGTGTGAAGTAACAGTCCCTGGTGTTCGCGAGAAGTCGATAGATAGGGTTCACGGAGTAGATTTTGCAGCACCGTCAGACCTGCTTGCCAGTACCTGTTGGCCGCTTCTGGGTTGCTGGATCGGAGCAGTTGTCCCAACCGCAGGAGCCCTTGGACCCCGATCGCGGCAGCCGAACTATCGACTGGCTCGAAACGATTAAAGGGGTCGGCAGGACAATCGAGTGGCTGATTCATGCGGGACAAACCGGGCGCGCCCGTGTCCCAATAGGGAATTCCACAGGTGGGGGAATTCTCTAGGTAGAAGTCACAAGAGGCCATTGCGGCTCGCAGCATGATGGCTTCGATAGCCTCCCGTCCTCCCAGGGGTGACAGTTCGTGATCATCGACAGTAGCCAAGAACTGGAGTAGCTCGGGATAGCCGGCCATGATCCACGATAAGCCACGCGTCCAGGTGGTAAACGGAGAGTAACCTTGTTGAGTACTCGGACAGCGATACTGGCCGTTGGTCACATTGAAGATGCTCTCGTGGGAGACGCGTCCCCAGACGTCGTAAGTATCTCGCTGTTCGCCGTAGTAAACGTTGTATTTGGCGGTCGCGGTGGCGTGCTGAATGAGACGCTCAAGTAAGGAGATTTGTAAGTCATTTTCACCCCAGAGAGTGTGGCCCAAACGGTGTGATAAGGCTAACGCACGTAATGAGCGAATCGTATCGCAGAATAGCGAGTGGGGACCATTGAACGAGTGGATGTACCCTTGATTTTCTGACGTTGCGGTCCATCGTGCGGCCTGAACGGCTCCGCTGGCTTTCAGCGCAAGTTCATAGAGATCTTGTTCTCGTTCTGAAAACGCGATTCGACCTTCCCTCATAAGTCGCAATAGGTTTCCATAGGTGCTCACCTGATTGAAGCCGTGGTCATGAACGCCAATGTGTGTGATATGGGACGCCATTTGTGCGATGGTGCTGTCGCGTCCCAGGTCAAGGAATTCGACTTCATCCGTCGCATCGAATTGAAGAATCGCCGCTCCATATTGAAAGCCCTGCGTCCATTCAGTCCAGCCTTGTGCGACGTACCTTCCGTCGATCGTGAAGACCGGTGTGCCGCCAATTTCATGGGACGATGCCTGGATGGAACGTATCTTGTCACCGGCCAGGGACCACGTCGCCTCGATTGCTGCGACCAAGTCACGAGGTTGTAACTCCATATCGATCGTGATCACGCTGACGAATCCTTAGCAGGTTTTTTTTTCGATTGGGAAAGTGAACGACGCATCTCACGCAATTCGCGTTCGAAGCCGCCATTCAGAATGGGGAAGCGACACCAGGTTTTAGGATCTAAGTTTTCGTCATCGACGTGAAAGGAGGGGGCGTAACGTTCTCGTTTCCATTGGTTTCGGCACCAAAGTCGGAAAAAACGTTCGATCCAGTCTGCCAGTTGCTGATCTTCGTAATGCGAAAAATTGATCTGAATTTGTTGTAGGACTTCGGTCGGCGTTTGCTTGTCACGAATGGCCGCACGTTCAATCGCATCTAACAAGTCGTAAGGCATCAAGTCCGCTTCGTCTGTCTGCCCTTGGGCCAGAGGTCGAAGTTCGGCGGTCGGTTCCTGATCGTTGACCAAACTGAGAATCGGAAGGGGGGCCAGGTCAACCGGTCCTTGCTGCTGCATCCAGACGAGCCACTGCCGCAAGAATGCTTTGTCAATGCCTGCGATCGGAGATAAACCTCCGCAAGTATCACCATCCATGGTGGCATAGCCGACGGCCGCTTCCGAGCGATTGCTGGTAGCCAGGAGCAGGGCTTCACGCAGATTGGCGAGCATCCAGACGCTGGGCCCCCGAGCCCTGGCCTGGATGTTTTGCAGTGTCAGATCGTCCTTGTCCCAGGTCAACGGCCGTTGGACGGCCCGCTCAATCATTCCGGTGTATCCCTGGACGATCTCTTCCACATCCAATTCCAAGTGATTGGCTTTGAGTGCGTTCGCGAGTCCTGCCGCGGCCGCCTGCGTGGTTCGCGAGCTGTTTTGAGTCGCCTGGTAAGCGGTTGTTAGCAATTTATGGACCATTTGGCCGGCATCGTCTGTCTCCGCCAGCCCTGCGATGTAGTTCAGTTTTTCGCGAAGCTTCTTTCCCCCGAGTTTTTGATGGGCGAAATGAACCATCAAGAAACACAAGGTGGCTACGGCAGCGGAATCCGCTCCACCGCTCAGCGAAACGATAAAGCCTCGCGAGCGACTCTTCCGCAAATAATCAAATAAGCCGAGTGAAATTGCGCGAGCAAACTCTTCTTCCTTAATTGTTTCCGAACTTTCCCAACTGGTGCGACTGATTTCAGCCGGTTCGACCTCCTGGAGGGGAAAGGAAAAATCGGCTTCGACCAATTGCGGAGTCCGCTCCATGGATGGCTGATAACTGGCAGTTCTCGCGCGATTGACTCGGACCGCATCGACGTCGACTAAGGCCGAAGTTACGTAGCTGTCTTCGAAGGAAAAACGTGGCCCAGTGGCCAACATTTTTCCGCAGCTTGCGATCATGGCGTCGCCGTCGTAGATCGCACGACCCGCTTCGTTGCCAAGGAGATTCGCGTAAATGTAGGCAACACTATAGGCCCGTGAGCCGTCCAAAATAAAACGTCGTCGCACAAGGTGTTTGCCAAAAGCAAAGTGACTCGCACTCGGATTCAGCAGCATGTCGACACCCTGTGTTGCCAATTGTCCTCCAGGGCGATTCGCCACCCAGGCATCTTCACAGATCTCAAAGCCAATTCGGATCTGGCCGCACTCGAAAATTAGATCCCCCAAGGGGAGCGACTGTTGACCGACGTCTGTCTCGACGACGGTGTGCGCAGGCCAGGGCTTGAACCAGCGGGGTTCGTAGTGCAAGCCTTCACCTGCCAGATTTTGCTTCCCGACAAAGCCGAGTAGCTTCCCGTTGGCGACGAGGCCAGCTGTGTTGAAAAGTCCACCACGATGGAAAAGCGGTAAGCCCAGTGAGACAATCATGCCCTGGGTCTCCGGAATTATTTCCAGCAGAATTTGCTGTGCCGTCTCCTGCAGGCCGACGGAATGAAAAGCGTCTTCACAGCCGTAACCCGTGATGCATAATTCGGGAAGGCAGAGAACGCTTACGTGCTCATCGCGTGCTTGCTGGATCGCACTCAATATGCGGTCGCGATTGCCGTCCCAATCCAGCGGAGTTTGGTTGAGTACGGCGGCGCCGACCTTAATAAGTTTCACAATATGCTCCCGACTGGCTGGTTGGGGACCGGCAATCTGCAGATCGTTAGGGGCTCGACCTTCGGTTGCTTCACTACCATTACATTTTCACGCAAGCAATGCGAACGGAACTCGCTCATCATTCTACTGTAGGGGCTTGCGTCCGGACTGTTGTCTTTGATTGTTGAGCATCTGAAAGGCTCGAGGCTCGTTTTTGATGAATCGGGTGAGTTGAGACGAACTGCAGGCAAGCGCTTCCGCCGTCGGTGGGACGTCCCAGGCATGCACGGCTAACGCATCCAGCGCCTCTGCGAGCAAACCTGGAAAATCTTCGTGTGCCGGATTGACGGCAAGTCGACCTTTTCGGCAGCGACTCTGCCAGGTCGGACTGCTTGTCGTCCATTCGGTGCGATAGTTCAGCGCCAGGTTCAATCGCATCCGCCGTAGGGCCACCTTTAGGTTCTCCGCTTGGCTGCGACGTTCGCTGGCGGACGCTTCAATTCCCTCGATCTCATGCGTCAGCACGACGGCTGTTTCAACTTTGTTACGGTGTTGGCCCCCGGGGCCAGAACGTCGTTGAAATCTGACGGTGCATTTCGCCTTTAATTGTTCTTCAGGTACGGTGGCCGGATGTTGAGTCACAAGAAGTTTCCAAGAATTCCTAGACTGTCTATGTTAAGATGCGTGAAAGCCTCCCCGGATTTGTGGCATCCATCGCATCTTGTGTTATGTTCGGTATCGGGTCGGTATTGAACTTGTGGGCTGTGTAGCCGTTTATTCTCGGAGATTGCTGCGATGAATCGCATCTTGTTATCCGTCGCTCTTTTCGCTCTGTCAATCGGTCCGGTCTTGGCACAGGACTATGTTTATGAGGCGAAAAGGACGAGCAGCGCGCCCACCATTGACGGATTCTTAACTGGCACGTCGGAGTGGGCAGACGCATCGACGACAGGGACTGATTGGAGCTTGGTGAAATCTGGCACGTTGGATCAAGCGAATAATCGCTTCCAAATGATGTGGGATGACGCAGGACTGTATATTTTGCATCAAGTGGATGCGGGTGAATGGCAAGCGGGGCGTGGATTGGGTGATATCGAATTCGATTATTGGTATTTGAATTTATTTTTTGATCCGAATACGGATGGCGAATCGAATGATCAGACGGCGCCCACCGACACGGGCGTCGACGGTTATCAACTCGCATTTAACCAGCCGCTCGGTCAATCGAGCTATGCTCAGGATAAGCCCGATCTGGGCCTATTCCAGGAAGCGCACGTCAATGCGATTTTTGGAAATCAGGGTTGGGATAGTTCGCGACAAACGGATCGTTTTTTCATGGGAGCTGAAGTCGAACAAACGATGAGTTCCGACGAGGCTTTTGGTTTTACTGAGATCTTTTTGCCGTGGGCGAATTTTAACGCGGCGGATCCGGAGTTTTACAGTCACTTGGGCGATTCGGGTTTGTATCATCCGCAGGCACCGGTGGATGGAGATGAGTGGTTTTTCAATATGGCACGACAACGGTTCAACAGCTCAGAATCGGCTGCTTGGCTGCCGCCTTCCGGATCTTTTGGTGGTACTGGCTCGCGTCCCCACGGCCTGCTCCGTTTCGTCGTTGGAGATACAGCTTTCGCTTGTGACATTAATCTTGATGGCATCTGTACCGCCATCGACATTGACACCATGGCGGCTGCGATTCTCAACGGCGATATTGACTTACGTTTAGATTTGACTAGTGACGGTATTGTCGATAGAGCCGACAAGGACTTTTTGATTGAAGATTCGACCATGTTTTTCACCTACTACGGTGATTCGAATCTCGATGGCGAATTCAACAGTTCCGACTTTGTCGCCGTTTTTACATCCGGACAGTACGAGGACGAAGTGGTCGGCAATTCCACCTGGGAAACGGGCGATTGGACCGGCGACACCGAGTTCGACTCAAGTGACTTTGTGCAGGCATTTCAGGCCGGTGGCTACGAAGGCGGAGCCCGTGTTGCTGCCGTTGCCATTCCTGAGCCATCCAGTTGCGTGCTATTCCTGTTGGGGCTGCTGATGCTTGGGGTGCGGCGAAAGCTGACCAACGCCGCGGGCCACTAAATTGTTACCGCTCGCTCAAACCGTCAACGGCCGTCCGTTGTCCTTGCCGGAGAGAGCCAATAGCATGTTAGCGGCTTTCTCGGACCAAGCCGCGGGACCGGGGTAGCAGCCAGCTCCGTCGCCGAAGCAACTGCGTAACATCTCTGTGTCGATGATCCCGGGATTGAGCGGTACTGCGGCCATTCCCGGCGGCAATTCGTGAGCCAAGCTCTGCGTTAAACCTTCAACGGCCCATTTTGAGGCACAGTAGGGGGCTACATCTGCTGCTGACGATCGACCCCAGCCGGAACTCAGGTTGACCACGACGCCACGCTGAGCTTCAAGCATGGCTGGTAAAAAAGCACGGATGGTGTGAAAGATGCCTTTGATGTTGACGTCAATCAACTGCGAGAATTCGTCGACAGGCACTTTCCATAAAGGATTATTTTCATTGATGATGGCAGCGTTGTTGATCAGTAAATCCGGTGGCCCATGTCGCTGAAGAATTTCGTTCGCCCAACGATCGACTTGTTCAACATCGGCCACGTCAACGGTGTGCAGTGAGTGGTCGGAGTGGTATTCTTTTTGCATCTGGCGAATGCAATCCCCATTGCGGGCACAACCGGCCAGGGTGTGTCCCCGTTGGATCAAGGTCTCAAAGAGTGAGTTACCAAGGCCTCGGCTAATTCCAGTTAAGACAATAAATCGCGATTCACCGGGCATTTTCCACTACTCCTCAATCTGTGTTTGCTGATTCATGTCAGAATCCAATCCGACCGTTTCACCCGACTGGCCCCAGCGTTTATTGCCGGAACGTGCGCTACCGCCCTATTCCTATGTAACGGGCAAGTTTCCTCATCCCGTTCGGGACGCGGCAGGTCACCAGTTTGGCCAACCTGACCGCGTCGAGGATCCACTGAATCCCAGCGAATGGCGACAATCCGAATCATATCGGTTTGGCATCGATTTGTTCAATCAGGGCTACTATTGGGAAGCGCATGAATCTTGGGAGGGCTGCTGGCATGCAGTCGAGCGAACGGGAGCGGTTGGATCTTTCCTAAAAGCGTTAATTAAATTGGCCGCAGCCGGGGTGAAAGCACGGGAAGGACGTCCGGCAGGCGTGCAGCGCCACGGGACGAGAGCACGAACTCTGTTGCTCGACTTAGCGATTAGCGAACCGCAAGATTACGCCGGTTTGTCATTGAACCGGTTGATCGACCTGTGTGATCGGCTGATTGCTGATCCGCAAAAATTCGTTGATATTTCGAATCGGCCAGTGGTGATTGTCTTACCAGCGCTGCGAGTCAACGAGCGCCCAATTCAAGGGGGCGCAGGCCCTCCACGCCAGGAAAGGACGCGTGCGCCTACCGACTCCGAAAACGACTAGCGACGTGCGCGATCGTGCTTCAACGGTAGCCATTCGCCATGATTGGCACTGCTGTTCACACATTGTTGGATAAAAAACATACCTTCCACGCCGTCATGGACATTTGGATAAACGGTGTCCACTTTTTCTACGGCTTGTCCTTCGGCGCGGGCAACCATCGCGTCGTAGGCGGCGCGATAAACATTGGCAAACGCTTCGAAAAAGGCTTCCGGATGTCCCGAAGGGAGTCGGCAGGCTGCTTGCCCGGAGGCATTCATAAATGGCGCGTTGGGGTCGCGGGTGTAGACTTGATGGGCATGACCGTTGCGGCGAACGTACATTTCATTGGGATTTTCTTGCCGCCACTGAATGGCGCCCTTGGTGCCGTCAATCTCGATCGATACGTCATTTTCGCGACCATGGCTGATTTGGGAGGCCGTGACCGTGCCGAGGGCTCCATTTTCGAAGCGGATGACAGCACAGCCATAATCGTCGAGTGCACGGCCTGCTTCGAATGTTTTCAAATTGCAGCTGATCGAATCGGGTAGCAAGCCCGTCATGTAGCGTCCCAGGTTGTAGGCGTGTGTGCCGATATCACCAAAACAGCCCGCGGCACCGCTCCGTTTGGGATCGGTTCGCCAGGCGGCTTGTTTTTGGTCTTCGTCTTCCAGTCGCGTGCGCAACCACCCTTGAATGTAAGACGAGCGAATCGCGTTGATTTCGCCCAATTCGCCATTCAAGATCATTTCACGTGCCTGTCGGACGAGCGGATAGCCGGTGTAATTATGAGTGACGGCGAACACAGCGTCTGAATTGTCGACGATTTGGGCCAATTCTTCCGCCTCGGCTAGGTCGAACGTCATCGGTTTGTCGCAGATCACATTGAATCCCGCTTCTAAACCGGCTTTGGCGATTTGCTGATGGGTATGGTTGGGAGTTGCGACGGAAAGGAAATCGATTCGTTCATCGGCGGGCAATGCGAGTTCCGATTCGATCAACTCTTGGTAGGAACCGTAGGCTCGATCAGCTGGGATGTCATAATCGGGCGCGGACGCCTTAGCTCGCTCGGGATTTGAGGAAAGTGCACCGGCAACCAATGCTGCTCGATTGTCCAAAACTGCTGCAGTCGCGTGGACTCGGCCAATGAAGGCTCCTTGCCCGCCGCCCACCAGGGCCATCCGCAGTTTCCGATTGAGGGATCCGTTCGTCGACATGGTCTTCCCACCTTTGTTGGTTTTTCTTCGCGTGGAGTCAATTGGACCTGCAGTCGTGTTAGCCAAAATGCTGGATTCAGCCCCGAGGCTGCAAGGGGGTGCTGTGATAGCTTGAGGCAAGCTGCCGCTCTTTTTACCAAAAACGAGATTCCAGACCCAGTCACCGCTCACGAATCTGG
Organism: Pirellulaceae bacterium; assembly: GCA_029243025.1. Lineage (NCBI taxonomy): Bacteria > Pseudomonadati > Planctomycetota > Planctomycetia > Pirellulales > Pirellulaceae > Pirellulaceae bacterium. The sequence goes on from JAQWSU010000055.1 coordinate 103,148, forward strand.
CAGCCGGCGGCTTGGGACGTTGACATTGGAACGGATCTCTGGCGAAACATTGGTGAAATCGCTACAGTTCACCGGTAGGGAACTCCGCAGTGGCTCCATCGGATGGGTGGCCAAGCGCGATGGCTCCCAGTCCTGTGCCCCCGTTTCGAGGCCGCGTTGTAGGAGACCGAAGGCATGAACTGTTCGAAGCACCGCATGACGGGCTATTTGTTGATCTTTTTCACCGGCTGTGCTGCGGCCTTTGGCGGCGGATTTTGGTTAAATCGGACCGACGCTCCCTCTTGGCAATTTCCGGAAACGAAGCTCCATGCTGCCTCGTCGACTCAAAATGGGGCTTTTGCGATGGCGGTGGGCCCCATGGATTCCAACGTGGAGGGTGTCTGCATTCTCGATTTTCTGACTGGCGAATTGACGGTGACCGTGATGGACACGCGAGTTGCCAAATTCAACGCTGTTTTTAAGGCAAATGTCATTAAGGACCTTGGCATCGACCAATCGAAACGGCCACAATACCTGTTGGCGACAGGGCAGGTCGATTTTCCTCGCGGTGTCAATACGGCTCGTCCTGGTCATTCTGTGGTCTATGTATTGGATACGACCTCAGGGACTTATGGTGCCTACGGCATGCCCTGGCGCCGCGAATTAGCCAGTGCAAGCCGACCGCAATCCGGACCGCTTACTTTATTGGATGTCGGGAAGGCGCGGACGGCCGCGATTCGAGAATAGGAAAAACGTAAAAGCTGTGATTGTTCGTGTGAACGGTGCCCAGACCGAAGTGGCCGATGGTTCGACACTCGCCCAACTGTTGGATCGACTGCGTCTGAATGCCAATCATGTGGCCGTCGAAGTCAACTTGGAATTGATTCCGCGAGAGCGGCATCTTCAGTTCTGTCTCTCCGCCGGTGATCAGCTCGAAATTGTGACCCTCGTCGGGGGAGGATAGTTTAGTCGTGACCACAGATCTTGAAGTTCGTGCAGAAGACTCATTGCAGATTGGGCGGCACTCGCTCGATAGTCGTTTGATCGTCGGGACTGGGAAGTATGAAACCTACGATTTGATGGCCCAATCACTGGATATTTCACGCACTCGCTGTATTACGGTAGCGGTTCGGCGCGAGCGATTGTACGACGAGAACGGACAGAATATTCTCGATTACATCGATTTGGATCGCTATCTTCTGCTCCCGAACACGGCCGGTTGTTACAACGTTGAGGATGCGCTGCGAACCGCTCGGCTCGGCCGCGAAATTTTGCGAGGCTTGGACAACCCCGGCGCCGACTGGATTAAGTTGGAGGTTTTGGGGGATAGCAAGACGCTTTTGCCGGATCCTGTTGCGACACTGCGAGCCACAGAGCAGTTGGTGGGTGAGGGGTTTGATGTGCTTTGCTACACGACGGACGATCCCATGATCGCTCGACAACTGAAGAATGCCGGGGCGACCGCGGTCATGCCCGCCGGCAGTCCGATCGGGTCAGGCCAGGGGATCTTGAATCCCAACAATATTCAGATTTGTCTGGAATATCTCAAAGAGGGCGACCCGGACTATCCGGTGATTGTGGATGCAGGGGTCGGTACGGCAAGCGACGTAGCAGAGGCGATGGAATTAGGTGTCGACGGTGTGCTCTTGAACACTGCCGTGGCCCATGCCAAAAATCCGGTGGCCATGAGCTTGGCCATGCGGCTCGCTTGTGAAGCCGGTCGGATGGCCTATCTTTCGGGTCGCATTCCCAAACGACTCTACGCGACTGCCAGCAGCCCGGAAGACGGTGTCATCGAGAATACTCGTCCTCGATAAGTCTGCGAAGTGCTGTGCCCTGATTGATCTTAATTTTCTTTCAAAGCTTCAAACGGGTTGCCAGACGTGGTAACAGGCTGGCCTGTTGAGAGGCGATAGATCACGACGGTCATTAGCATGTAGAAGGGAACTACCAACACCGTTCCAATCAAGCAGGTGACGATTGCAAAAATCGTCCCCAGAATGCCGGCAACGAGGAATGATCCCAGAATGGCCAACGCGTTGCCTTTGGTGTAGGTGATTGAATTCGTGATCGCTTCCAGGATCCGATTATTTCGATCGACGATTAGGGGGAGTGTGATCAAGAGTCGCGTATAGATCCAGAAGTAACCAACGATCGCGACTACGGAAAGTACTACGATGACGGAAATCGAAACCGTGTCGGGCATATTACCCCATTCGAACCAAACGAACGGAGCGGCCAGCAGCGCACAGACCAATGTGGAAGCTATCATGAGCAGGTAAATGAGCATCTGCGCGAACAGGACTCTCCAAAAGTAATTCCAGATCCGGAAAGCGCCTTCGAAGGGATTCGGGTTGCCGGCGACAACACTGAGTGTATAGCGTAGTCCAACTGCGACAATAAATGCCCCAAATGCTTGTCCCCAGGCTATCTGCAGCACGCCCGTTGCAATTGCGGCAACCGTTTCGTTGGCTTGGCCAACGAAAACGACGGGGATGATTCCCAACAAGCTGGACGCAATGCTGCTTCCGATCGACAAGGCGATCAGAATAATTCCCATCAAGGCCAGGTTTCCCAGATTGTTCTTAAAGATTTGCGTGCTGGTTGTAAGGATTTCGCTCATTGTTGTGAGCGTCGGACTAATTTCGGACGAAACGTTCGGTTCCACGCTCTCGAAGTCGCCTGAGGGGGCCGCATACGGGTTGAAGGACGGTTCGGTCTTATCGGCCGATGAGGGTGTGGCCGATGAGGGTGTGGCCGATGGAATCTCAACTTGTCTTGAGCAATCGGGGCAGATGGCCTGTCTTCCTTCCGATCCGTCGGGCACACGAAGCCGCTTTCCGCATTGCGGGCAGTCAAATTCTATCGGCATTTTTGAGATCCCCTAGCTTTAGAAACGCAAAAACTGTTATGGTTGGCGGGTTGCTTGTAAAGTAATTGCCCCGACTTGGTGGGATACCGAGTCGAGAAGTTGGCGAACGATGCACGGTTTTTTCTCGAGTGTGGATAACACGACGTAACTGTCAGTATGAAGCCGATGGGCCAGCGGAAGCTTAGGATCACGGTTGATATCGTCCGCTTGATGGACTGTCGCATAGGATACACCATTCGCTTGATTGAAGCGAGTTCTGACGATCGTTCAACATGACTTTAACTCCTTCGGATATTCTCGGACCTGACGGTCGTCTTTCGGAGCGATTGACGGGCTATGAATCTCGTGAACAGCAGATCCAGATGGCCGATTCAGTCGGCCAGGCCCTGCAAGACGAACGCCATTTAATTGTCGAGGCGGGCACCGGTACGGGAAAGAGTTTTGCCTATCTTGTACCGGCGATTTTAGCGGTTTCTGATCCCTCTGTTGATGAATCGGTCCGCCCGCGACGGATTGTTATCTCGACGCATACGATCAGTCTTCAACAACAATTGATGACCAATGATTTGCCGATCTTGAACAGCGTTATTCCACGTGAGTTCACCGCTGTGCTGGTCAAGGGACGCTCGAATTATCTGAGTATACGGCGACTGATGAATGCCGCGGATCGGATGAAAAACCTGTTTAGCGAACCCGAAGACGTTGACCAGTTGCGAGATTTGTTGTCTTGGTCGAAGTCGACAACCGATGGTTCTCTGGCCGATTTGAATTTTCGCCCCAATGGGTCCGTTTGGGACGAAGTTGCCAGTGACAGCAGCAATTGCCTGGGGCGGAATTGTCCCCATCACAAATCATGCTTTTATTATCAAGCTCGTCGGCGTGCTCAGCATGCCCAAATTCTTGTTGTGAATCATGCCTTGTTCTTCAGTGACCTCGCCCTGCGTCAGATGAATGTGAGTGTGATTCCCGACTATGATGCGGTGATTTTGGACGAAGCCCATACGATTGAATCGGTGGCCAGCGACCACTTGGGCTTACGGATTGGATCCGGACAGGTCGACTACGTCTTGCGTCGCTTGTACAACGATCGCACAAACAAAGGCTTGCTGGTTCAGGATGGAATGACGAAGGCGCAGCAGCAAGTCAATCGCTGCCGTGACGCGGCGGATGATCTATTTGGCGATCTCGACCACTGGTATCTGTCACAGACTTCGGACTTCAATGGACGTGTTCATCAGCCTCAGATCGTGGCCAACGCTCTCAGCCCTGAACTGGATCGGCTAGCGCGGATGGTGTCCCGTTTAGCCGATGGGATGGGAGATGAAGCAAAAAGGCAAGATTTTGTGGCCGCCAGTGATCGCATCAGTGTCTTGTCGGAACGAATTGAATGCTGGCGTCGACAGGAATCGTCGGACTCGGTGCACTGGATGGAGCGAAGTCAAACGAGACGAGGTTTACCGCGGACCAGCCTCGCGGCAGCACCCTTGGATATTGGCACGTTATTGCGCGAGCAATTGTTTCAGCAGACAAAAACCGTGGTCATGACCAGCGCAACGTTGGCGACTGGAAAGACTCGCAGTTTTGATTTTTTCAAGTCTCGTATTGGGATCACACAAAGCAACGAATTACGAGTCGGTAGCCCCTTTGACTTTTCGTTGCAAGCGGAACTGGTGATCGTACACGGAATGCCAGATCCAAATCGGGAGCGGACCGAATACGAGCGACTAGCGGGTGCGATGGTTCAACGCTATGTGAAGGAGACCGATGGTCGTGCGTTTGCCCTGTTTACCGGGTATGACATGCTAAAACGAGTTGCTGCGCAACTGGCACCCTGGCTACGAGAGAACCAAATTGCGTTGCTCAGTCAAGCGGATGGAGTCCCACGCCATCAAATGTTGCAACAGTTTCGAGCCAATCCCCGTTCGTTGCTGTTGGGTACCGACAGTTTTTGGCAGGGAGTCGATGTGCCTGGCGACGCTCTGCAAAACGTGATCATCACCAAGCTGCCGTTCAGTGTTCCTGATTTGCCGTTGTTCCAAGCAAGAATGGAGGCGATCCGTGAGTCGGGGGGCAACCCGTTCCGTGATTATCAATTGCCCGAAGCGATCATCAAATTCCGACAGGGGTTTGGTCGCTTGATCCGCACACGTCAGGATACGGGCATGGTGGTCGTCTTGGATCCTCGCCTCACTTCTCGCTATTATGGTCGACTTTTTGTGCAATCGCTTCCGGAGTGTCAGGTGAGGGAAGAATCGGTGACGGGCGACCCGGATTTGATCCCCTAAATCCCTCTTGACCTGGTAATTTGTCAAATGGGTCGCTGTCAGCGATAATCGAAGCTCGCTTTCCCATCATCGATCCTGAGGAGTTGGCCTGATGAAGAATCGTACACCGATCACGCGCCGAAATGTTTTGAAAGCAACTGCTTCGGCCGCTGCCGTGTCGACCTTCGCAAATCTGGGGGTGGCGTTCGAGCCACCCAAGCGATTTGCCGGATTACCGATTGGCGTGCAAAGTTATTCACTCCGTAATTTTCCGCTTGATCAGGTGATGCGGCATATTCAGGGCTTGGGATTACATCATGTGGAATTCTACGAGAAGCATTTTCCGCTGAGTTCAACGGATGACCAAATCTCGCAGATGAAGCGACAGATGAAGGCTGGTCAGGTCACAATGACTGCTCATGGAGTAAATAGCTTCTCGGCAGATCATGCCAAGAATCGTCAAGTCTTTGAATTTGCCAAAAAGGCCGGCATTCGAAATATCACCGCAAATCCACAGCCCGACTCCTTCGACAGCCTTGACAAACTTGTTGATGAATACGATGTTCGGATTTGCATTCATAATCATGGTCCCGGCGCTCTCTACGATTCGCTGGATACGGTTACAAGTGCGGTAGAGGGGCACCATGAACGAATCGGTGCGTGTATTGATACGGGGCATGTTTTGCGGAGCAAGGAAGATCCGGTGCAGTGGATTCAACGACTGGGAAGTCGCGTCTTCGCGCTTCATGTCAAAGATGTGGCGGAGAAAAAAAAGAGGACCCATGATGTCATCGTGGGGAGCTCTTTCCTGAATTTGCCCGGATTGTTCCAGGCGTTGCAGCAGGTGAACTTTCCCCAAGATGGTTCGATTTCGCTGGAGTATGAATCGAACCCTGAGAATCCGATCGACGATATCCAGCAGTGCTTGAACGCCGTTGATAAAGCTATTCAACAAGTACAGCGGGCTTGACCATCGCATCGAAATCCGGGCCGCATACGCAGCCATACGCAGCCATCCTAAGCAGCGGAAAATGAGGGAGTATGTTTCGCGTGTCAAACGGATGGAGCGAGTGACGGGAAAAGTGTGTGGCTTCTTTGACATCCGCAGCCATTCACACCATTGACCGGCTGTAGCAGGCGGCTTAAAGTTAGAGGTTTCCTGCGTCGGAAGCGGTCCCGAAAGCAGGGAAACGGAACAGACTCTCAGCTTCTCGTTTTATCGCGGCCTCAGGCTCATGCTGGCAAAGCGCATTATTCCCTGTCTAGACGTCGACCAAGGTCGAGTGGTGAAGGGGACGAATTTTGTCAACTTGCGAGATGCAGGTGACCCGGTCCAGGTCGCCAGCCGATATGAGGCCGAGGGTGCAGACGAGTTGGTATTTTTGGATATTAAGGCAAGCCACCAACAACGTGACATTATGTTGGACGTTGTCAGGCGGACAGCCGAGCAAGTGTTCATGCCGCTCACTGTCGGTGGTGGTGTGCGGACGATCGAAGACATTCGGTCGCTGTTGAACGCAGGTAGTGACAAGGTATCGATCAACTCAGCTGCTTGTCAAAACCCGGAGTTTGTTCGGGAGGCCGCGCGGCGGTTTGGCAGTCAGTGCATTGTCGTAAATATCGATCCGAAGCGAGTTCAAAAGAACGGTCGAGAAGTTTGGGAAGTTCACATTAATGGCGGACGGAAGCCCACGGGACTGGAAGCCGTCAGTTGGGCAGAGCGGATACAGGAGTTAGGAGCTGGTGAAATCGTTTTGACCAGCATGGATTGCGACGGAACCAAAGATGGTTACGATTTGGAAATCACCGCGGCCGTGAGTCAGGCAGTGGGAATTCCGGTGGTGGCCAGCGGAGGAGCCGGGTCGCCTGATCACATGGCAGACGTTATCGAATCGGGATATGCGGACGCCGCTTTGGCTGCCAGTATCTTTCATTTTGGCGAATATACCATTCGCGAAACGAAGCAGGTTCTTTCCAATCGAGGCATACCGGTTCGACTTTAGGATCTAATGATGAGCACAACAACGCAAAACGAAATTGATCGTTACAGCGGAAAGCAACAGGAACTCGAAGTCGATAAACTTTTTCGGGCCTGCGTCAAATTAGAAGGTAGTGACCTGCACCTTAAAGTGGGACAGCCTCCTTATGTGCGCATTCGGGGCTCATTGCGGCCATTGAATCGTGACGCGATTGACGCTGAGGAAATGGTGCGGCTGTTGTTTCCGATGTTGAACGAACGGAATCGTAGAATCTTCGAAGAGGACGGTGGGGCGGACTTCGCTTACACGATCGACGTGGATGGAACTTCCTGGCGGTATCGTGTCAATATGCTCCAACAGTTGGGGAAGATCGGTTTGGTCGCTCGCCGTATTAACAATTGGATTCCTGACTTTGAAGGTTTGAACTTGCCGCCTGTGATGGAGAGCCTCTGCAAGTACGATCAGGGAATGGTTCTGCTGGCCGGAGTGACCGGGTCGGGGAAAAGTACCACAATCGCTTCAATGTTGAACTGGATCAATCGTAACTATCGCAAGCATATCTTGACGCTGGAAGATCCGATTGAGTTCATATTTTCTGAAGATAAATGTCTGATCAATCAACGTGAAATCGGCATGGACGTGAAAGATTTTTCCATCGGGATGAAGCATGCTGTCCGCGAAGACCCTGATGTGATGCTCGTCGGCGAAATGCGTGATCAAGAAACGTTTATGACCGCGATTCATGCGGCCGAAACGGGTCACTTGGTGTTCGGTACGATTCACGCGGCCAGTTCATCAACCTGCATCGGCCGAATCCTCGACTTGTTCCCCGAAGAAATGCACTCAGCGTTGCGGAGTGCGATGGCCTTTAACATGAAGGGAATCGTTGCCCAGAAGCTGTTACCGTCCATCAATAAAGATGTGGGGCGGGTGCCGACAATTGAAGTCATGACCTTTTCGCCGACAATCCGAAAATTGATTCTCGAAGAAGACGATCACAAGCTTCCGGATGCTGTTCGGATCGGTGCCGAGGATGGTATGCAAGATTTCACGATGAGTCTTCAATCACTCGTCGAGCAAGAACTAATCGATCGACAAACGGCGTTCAGTGTTGCCCCGAATGTGGAAGCACTGAAAATGGCCTTGAAGGGTATCGACGTTAAACAGCCGGGAATTCTCTGATGTTTCGCAATTTTTGTTTTGTCGTTGTTGCCTTCTTTCTGGTTTTGCTCTGCGCCGATGCTGTCTTGGCTCAGGCCGATACGTGGCCCAATTTTCCGATGGGCGGAGAAGACGGGACCGAAGACTTTCAACGCAGTAGTGGTGGCTACTTCAGTTGGATCAAGCTATTCGGTGTCTTACTGATCTACCTGCTGTGGGTGAAAACCACCGACTGGGTGAACAAGGACTGTCAACTCTTGCAATTGCCCTATACCGTTTGGAATGTGGTTGTTTTTGCTTCGTTCGTGATCGGGATGTTGTTAGTGTTGACGATCCCCGTTTTTGCTGCGGGTTTCTCTGTGCTTTGCTTGGCTTACATTGCTCCCCTCGGCGTTTATGTCGTTACACGTAACCGGATTGTTGACCCGCATGAACGGGTGATGACCCCGAGCCATTTTCGTTATCTGATCGCAACCCAGGCGAATAAATCGGGAGTGAAAATAGCGGATCAAAAGAAGGCCGCTCACCAAAAAGGTGCCCCGGTCGTTTTTGAAGCTCAGGGGAATGATAAACAGAAAAATCAAGCGAATTTGATCTCCGCTCGTCAGTCGCCTGGATTCTTGCCTGCCAAAGAACTTGTGGCCGAAATCATCCGACAACGTGGTGACAAATGCATGATGGATTTCAGTCGTGATTCGGTCGCGATGCGTTATCAGATCGACGGCGTTTGGCATGAGTCCGAAGGGCAGGGTCGGGAATCGGGCGACGAAATGTTGGAAGTCTTCAAGACCCTTGCCGGATTAAGTGTCAAAGAACGACGCCAACGTCAGTCGGGCCGTTTTACCTCTGAATTCGGGAAGACTGTCTATCAATGCACATTAATCAGCCAAGGGACGCAGAACGGTGAGCGTGTGATTCTGCAAGTCGATCGTCCCCGATCGGCATTTCCCTCGCTCGCTGATCTGGGCATGCGAGGCAAAATCGAAGAAAAACTCAAAGAGCTATTGGCTGTGGACAGCGGAATGGTGCTGATCTCCTCTCCGCCCGCCGGTGGGCTCTCGACCACCATGGGACTCGTTTTAAAGCTGACCGATCGTTACACGCGCGACTTTGTCGCTTTGCAAGATATCAATGCGCCTGAGCCGTTGGTCGAAAACGTCGAGTTGACGACTTACGACATTAGCAAAGGGAAAGAGCCCGCGAAGCTACTCGAGACGATGTTGCGCCGTGAGCCCAATGCGGTCATCGTCAACGAATTGCCGAATGTGGAAACCGTGCAGATGCTCTGTGATGAAGCAAGCAAAGATAAGCTAGTGATCACGACTGTGCGGGCCAAAGAGGCGGTTGAATCGTTACTGCGGGTGTTACTGATGAAGGTGTCGTCCGCAAAGTTCGCTCCTGCGGTTGCGGGGGTATTAAACCAGCGACTGATTCGCCGGATTTGCGAAGAATGCAAGCAAGGTTACGAGCCTTCTGCCCAAGTGCTGAAGAAAATGGGAATTCCGCAAGGACGGGTCGAGCACCTCTTTCGGCCCCCCGACCCGAGTGAACAAGACAAAGTATGTGAGAAATGCAATGGGATCGGATATTTCGGTCGCATTGGCATCTTTGAATTGCTCGTGGTTGATGACGAAATGCGTAAAGCATTGATGAAACAGCCGAAATTGGACGTGCTTCGCCAGATTAGTCGTCAAGCAGGCAACCGAAACCTGCAGCAGGAAGGCATCGTTCTTGTTGCACAGGGAATTACTTCCGTGCAAGAACTTAGCCGCGTTCTCAAACAGTAAATAAACGGTGGATAACTGATTATGTCACTGACGATATTCGTTTTAGTTATTTTGGCCATCTGCGTTTCTATGACGTTGACGGAGGGGCTGTGGGGCAACACGCTCATGCTTTTCAACGTCATTTTTTCCGCGATTATCGCCACGAACTACTTTGAGCCTGTTGCGACCAAAGTGACGGAGACTTTTCCGAGTTTCACTTATCTTTGGGACTTTCTCTCGTTATGGGGGCTGTTTGTTTTGTCGGCGCTTATTCTACGAGCTGTAACCGATGGGATCAGTAAGACCAAGGTCCGCTTTAAATTGCCACTGGAACAAGGGGGGAAAATCCTTTGCGGCTTCCTGATCGGCTGGGTCATGGTTTGTTTGTTTTTGTTTTCCTTGCATGTCGCGCCGCTCAAACGGAGTCCCTTCGGTGGAGCCTTCGCTAAGAGCCCAACTTCCAGCAATTTCTTTTTGTCGCCGGATATGCTTTGGTTAGGATTCATGCAGAGTCGATCAGAAAATGCCTTTGCGACCAGCCCGGCCAATCCGTTTGATCCCAAAAGCGAATTTGTGTTGAAGTACGGTCAGCGTCGCCAGAAATTTTCGAAGTTACCAAAGTTGAGAGTGGCGCCGGCTCGACGGCAGTACGCGTCGCGATAAGCTGACACAATACAGGATGGAAGATGGTCGGATCAGCCTTCCAAAGCGAACTGTCGGGGCATGAACCTAATCAGCTTGAGCAATACCGCTCGGTAAGCGGCGTCGCGATTTGTGCTTTGCTGCTCGGCATGGTTTCGATCGTCAGTCTTACCCATCCCGCTGCTTGGTTGCTCCCCCTCATTGCCGTTGCCTGTGGTGCGATTGCTTTAATCAGGATCTCACGGCAACCAGACACGTTGTCGGGACGTCGTCTGGCCTTGGTCGGAATCTCGTTAGGATTGTTTTTCGGTGGGTGGGCCGTTGCTCAATTCACCGCCGATCGATGGGTAGTGAGCCGACAGGCATTGAAGTTTACGGAGCAGTGGTTGGATGCGGTCGCCGCCGGCGAATTGGAGGCAGCCCATCAAGCGACCCTGGATTATTACTTGCGAGAACCTGAAGGAACGCAACTGGTCGATAATTACCAGCAGGATTCAGAGCAATTAAACGCGTTGCAGGAGTTTTTTAGCGAAGATGTCGCAAAGAAACTTCTCGAATTGGAAGGGAATGCCACCCGACGATTCGATCGAATACTGATTACTCCCATTAAACCCGGCGAACGCTATGTGATGGTGAGATATTTCATCGAGCCACACGACACGAGCAAACCGGTAGTGCACTTGGAATTGAAGATGGAGATGCTTTTGAAAGAGGAAGGCGTCTTTTGGACGATGTTGATGCTGGAAGATGCTGAATACTTGGATCAACCACGCAATTACTGAGTTTGACGATGTCATGTTGCAATGCCAGACGGCCAACCAAAAAGGAACGCTGAAATGAGCGAGTTAGTCACCGTTTTTTCGACAACTGACCCAAATCAAGCTGAAATCGTCAGGAACACTTTGGCGGCCGAGGGGATTGAGGCGTTTATCGAAGGCGAAAACCAAGCAGGCTTTTCCGGTGTGTTTGAAATTGATGTGGTTGTCCGACAGGAACAGGAAGCGGCCGCTCGAACCGTACTCAAGGAGTAGAGCTCCTGTCACCGCCTCTGCATGCCAAGAGCGGTCGCCAAGCGATCTGACTCAGCGGGATATGTCGAGCGGGAAATAGACTCGCACCGCGACTGATCGTCACATCAATTAAAGCCTGCCTTCGATCAGGTTGTCCGCAGGGTCGCGGTTTTTCCAGGTGGAGTCAGAGGCAGGGTTGGAGAGCCTTATTCCTACGATGCCATGGATTGATACTGGTATTCAGCAGCAGGCCGTTTTTGCGGTGCACATCGTCGAGTGATTAATGTCTCGAATTTTCCCTCTTGGACAATCTCACCGTTTTGGTTGACCAGCGATCGCTTCCAGACAATTCGACCCCGTTTTCGCCCTTGTGGTGCGGCCTCCAAGATTTCTGTCACGACGTGAACCCGATCACCAAAGTAAACCGGCTTCAAGAATTTCCAATCGGATACGCTCAGAAAGGCAACCGTATCGACAAGAGGACTGGAGCTACCAAGGCCGGCTGCAAAAGACAGTCCAAGTAGCCCATGGGCAATCGGGCGGCGGAACATTGATTCCTTGGCAAAGTCGTCATTCATATGGAGCGGATTGAAGTCACCCGTCAAGTGAGCAAACTTGGTGACGTCGGTTTTGGTGACCGTGCGAGTTGGACTGATCCAACGGTCTCCGCTTCGCACATCTTCGAAGTGAAGTACTTCTGACATCGCTTGCTCGCCTCCTAAGCTGGTGCCTTCTTGCCCCGGCCGGTTTGGTTGACTCTCAATGGCAGGCTGTCCATGGCCGCGTGGTTGACAGGATAAGCATCCGAGAGAGAAAAGCCAACCCATACCCGTCCATTGCGGAAAGTCCAACCTTCATTGTTGTCGGCAACGTTTTCCCCGTCCAGCTTTTCTTACTATTCCGCAAAGTTGCCCCATAGGCTCTATTCGAATTCGGTGATCGGTGTCAAGGGAAGTTCGTCGGTTCGCCCGCTTCGAGGAAACCGCTCTTTTCTGCCTCGAATCTTTCGTGAAATCCACGCCCGTCGCGGGGCAGCCTAATGACGTAAGTCAAAAACCAGCCTGCGAATAGACCGAGTGCAATGGCGAGAAGCGAGGCGAGTAGACCGAACAATGTGCCCAGGGGAGAGATCCAGGCCAGGGCTAGCAAACCATTCGACAACGCGACGATTGTCAGCAGAATTCGCCGTCGGCTCGATCGGCTTTCTGCTGGATTCGGTTTGAAATCTGGCCGGCGAAGCATGATGGAAAAAGTTTCCTCCGAAAAAATCTTTTTGAAATTGGCAGCTCTTCAAGCTGAAAGGCTCTCGTTGACCACCTTTTTCATTTTTTCCAAACCGGTTCGAACTACCTGGTGGGGATCTTGTTTCCAATAGTCACGATTGAACAATTCGAGGGATAGCACACCTTGGAAGCCGTTATCTCGCAAGTTCCTGAGAATCTGTCCGATCGGGGCAACGCCATCGCCCGGATAGACACGATCGGCGTCAGAAATTTTCTCGCGGACGATGTTTGGGTAGTCATTCATGTGCATGACATGAATCGGGGTTCCGGAAACAAGACGCAGCCCGTTGAAGGGGGAGCCACCTTTGTAGATGTGATAGACGTCTGGTAGAAGGCAAGCGTTAGGATGGCCACATTCCACAGAAACATACATCAGTTCTCCAAGTCGACTAAGTGACTTGGAGAAGCCCCAAAGCTCGAGTTGAGGTGTGACGCCCGTCTGTTGACCGAGTTCCAGCAAATCGTAATAACGTTCGGCCACCTTCGCCAAATTAAGGTCGGGCTGATCGGTCGCACCGACGGGAGGCGCCGCGATTCGCGTGCCTCCTAGCTCAGCCACAAGTTGCATGTCGCGTTTCATGTCCTCGAAGCCACGAGTACGCTTGACTTCATCATCGACAATCCAGTTTGCGAATCCAATGGCGCTGTCGACTGACAGGCCGTTATCGTTGAGTTGTTTTCGCAGTTCCCTCGTCTTCCCGCCGTTTTCGACATGTTGATGAATCTCTCGCATCCAAGGTTCGATACCCTGGTAACCGGCTTGGCCGATCAGGTCGATCTCTTGGGGAAGGGACAGCTTCTGACCTCGAATTGTGCTGGTGTTCAGGCAGTATCGCCAATCAGCGACCGGTTCCGGTTCGGCTGCTTGGGTGGTGTTGGGAGCTTGAATGATCGTGCCGGCCGCCAGGGCGGCAGTCATTTGCTGAAGAACTTGACGTCGGCATGGCTGAGCGAATTGCGGCATAGTAGTCGATTCGATTTGATTGAGGGATCTCCACTTCTAGGCCGTAATTTTATACGCTGGGGAGTTAGCATGTGAGGCGAATTTCTGAGATTGGCAGATTAAGCCCGCTGGGCGAAGGACCGAAGTATGGACAAAGCGATCATCGCTCTGGTGGCATTGACCGCCATGGAAATCGTGTTAGGGATCGACAACATTGTGTTCATTTCGATCCTTACCGGGCGATTGCCCAAGGCGCAACGTACCTTGGCGTTTCGCCTCGGTCTTGGCCTTGCCCTGATCATGCGAATCTTGTTGTTAGCTACCTTGACCTGGATCATGAAGTTGAGCCAACCCGTCTTCACTCTCGAGGCGTTAGGCATTCATGGTGACTGGTTTTACCGAGCGGATCCCTCGGATCCAGTGGCGATGGCCCATTGGAAGGAGGTTTGGCATCACATCAATGAAGTCTCTTGGAGAGATTTGATCTTACTGGGCGGCGGCCTGTTTCTCGTGGGTAAAAGTGTGTACGAGATCAATCATTTGGTGGACGACAGTCATGGACCTAAAAAACAAGCCTCGCACGCTAAACTGGGAAACGTTCTGTTGCAGGTGGCAATTCTTGATATCGTTTTCTCGCTCGACTCGGTAATTACTGCCGTTGGAATGGTGGACGAAGATCAGCTGTGGGTAATGGTTACCGCCGTGGTATTGGCGATCGGAATTATGGTGCTGTTTGCCAGTAAGGTGGGTGAATTCGTCAACAATCACCCCTCTTTGAAAATGTTAGCGTTGAGCTTCTTGATATTGATCGGCGTGATGTTGATCGCGGAAGGCGCCGGCACGCATATCAATAAAGGCTACATCTACTTTTCCATGTCGTTTGCTTTGATTGTGGAAGTATTGAATATGCGGGCACGAACCGCGCGGAAGAAAAGAGAGGCCGCTGCTGCAACGCATTAACCGCAAAGAGCCGGCTAACAACGGGATTGAGTGCAGTGGGCGGTCAGCTTCTGAGCCTTGACGTTTCGACGATTAACGCTTTTTAAGCTCGATAAGACGTCGGTAGGCAAGTTTTTTCACGGATCCGCGACTGTGACGAAAGGCGGTGCGAAAAAAAATCCGCGCGACTCCCTTTTGACCGCGGGAGAGGTTTTCGTCACCCTGGTGGATGAGTCGCAACGCTTCCTCGGAAGCTGGGTCCGTTTGTTCGCTGATGGTTGGGGCCGGGTTTCTTCTTTTTCGCTGCTTTTCCTCGGAAATGATCTGACGCTGCATCCGATCGATGCGTCGCTGCTGCTCGCCGATTGGTGCCATTTGGGGCCGGCTGGATGCCTGAGCCAAAATTGCCGTGTCGAGCTCCTGATGGTCGATGAGAGTGGTCGAAACGGAGAGCGAATGGGCGGCTATTTGGCGACTCCGGAAGCTGCGGGATGTAAAAGGGTCTGCCTGTCCGGAGCGGGCCGCTCTCACAGACGAGAAGGCCCCGGAAAGGGCTGTGCCCCGATTTGGACTGACGCCTGCCGCTCGAATGCGAATAGTCCGGTAGCTCGGTAACTGGACCAGCTGAGCCACCACGCCGTTGGGGGCGATGATTGCCAGGATCAGAACCAAAAAAGTGCGTTTCATCTTTTTCCCAAATCCGTGGAGAAAAAACGGGAGCTGCCATTCTCGTTACTTGGGCTGCCTGCTCGATTAATTTGCGATTTTTCTGGCGATAGACACCTGTCGGCCATTTTCCTAATTTATGTTCTTCGGCACGGACGGCCCACCCCATCTGTTCTGCCGGTATTGCCAGCCCGGGAGCCGGCAAGCTTTTTTCCAGCATTCAGTGACTCTTCCTTGTCGGGTATTGCTGGATGCGTCATCATCAAGCCAGATCGTTGTGGCAAAATCTATTGTGAATTACTTTTTTCTTCTCGAGGCCGACGCAAATGGGACAGGGCAACTCAAATCATGACGGATGATTCTACAACGGATTTTGCCGTGGGCCTTTCGACCCTCGCGGGACTTGGCGAGGCGGTTGACGAGGTTTGCGCGAAGATTCAGGAAAAAAAAACGACGCCTCCCGATCTGACGGTCGTCTTCGTGACGCATCATCATGCAGGAGCTTGGGATCAGTTGGCCAAATGGATTCAGGATCGGTTGAGTAGTCAATGTTTGCTCGGCTGCTCGGGTGAGTCAATCGTTGGTACCGGTCTTGAAGTGGAGGATTCCCCAGGGCTCGTCGTTTGGTGTGCTTGGCTTCCTAACGCACACCTGACCCCGTTTCGGATTCGATTTGAAAACACTTCCGAAGGTGGTGCGATCGTTGGCTGGCCTGATGCGTTGGCGAGTGACTGGCCGGATCAAGCGGTTGTGTTGATGTTGGCCGAACCATTTTCGTTTCCTGCGGACTATTTACTTGAGCGAATCAATGAGGATCGCGCTGGCGTGGCGGTGCTCGGCGGGATCGCAAGTGGTGCGGCCTCACCAGGTGGGAATCGTTTGTTTTTTGGTGGTGAGTATGTGTCCGATGGTGCGGTTGGCGTCGTTTTTGACAAATCAGTCTCCGTTGCCAGTGTGGTGTCCCAAGGATGTCGACCGATCGGCGATCCAATGGTGATTACCAAAGCGGAAAGAAATGTGATTCATGAACTTGGTGGGAGTTCTGCGTTGGATCAGCTCCAGGGGCTTTTCAATCGTCTGCCGACCCATGAACAACTGCTGCTGCAAAACGGCCTTCATATTGGTCGAGTGGTTACGGAGTATCAGGATCGATTTGAACCCGGCGATTTCCTGATTCGAAATGTTTTGGCCCTCGATCGAGAAACGGGTTCTATGACGGTTGCCGATTTTGTGCGAGCTGGTCAGACCATCCAATTTCACGTTCGCGACGAGTTAACTGCTCATCAGGATCTGGAAATTTTGCTGAAACGGAAATACAAATCGTTTCCTCCACAGGCGGCGCTATTGTTTACCTGTAATGGTCGGGGCAGTCGGATGTTTTCTGATCCGAACCATGATGCACAAACGATTGCCAACGAATTGGGGGGAATTCCGTTAGCCGGCTTTTTCGCTCAAGGGGAAATGGGTCCGGTGGCCGGTAAAACGTACCTCCATGGGTTTACTGCCAGTCTGGCTTTGTTTCGATGAAGGATTGGTTATGAATGTTGCAAAGGAGAAACCAAGCGAAGAATCTCCGGACCGACGTGGGAAATCTCGACGCGGATTACGCATCCTAGCTATTGCTGCAATTATCCTCGTGGTGTTCGTGGTCGGGATGCCTTCAATCGTGGGGAACACGCATGTTCTCAACGCGTTGCTGAAGAGCGGGTTATCGGAAAACGAAATCGAAGGACGTATTGGATCTGCTCGCTTCGGCTGGTTTACTTCGGCGAGGTTGCGTGATATTCGGTTCACTGATCAGCAGCAGCGTTGGACGATCACCGCGAATGAGGCCTCGACAGAACTTTCATTGTGGCAGCTCATTTGGTCCGGAGGCCAACTTGGGGAGTTTCGTATTCAAGGGCCCACGGTGTTGATCGACGCCAGTCGACCGTGGCCGGCGCTGGGGTCGGATGAAGCGACTGATGATGGGGCAGCCAGCGGATTCGGAGCCGATGGAAGGCTTCGAATTCGTATTGAGAATGGCAATGTGTTGGTACGGACCTCTGCTGATTCAACACCTGCTGAGTTTCTCAGAAATCTGAATATTACCGTTGACTATCAGCAGCAGCAGCAGGATCGGCTGCTGGTGGTGGAGCCTGGTCGACCGATTGAAGAAGCCAATTTGACGAAAGAAATGTGTGATTTGGGCATCAAGTATGTGGTACCCATCCTAGCCGACGTTACCTGGGTGCGAGGTTCGATGTCGCTGCAATTAGAGGAGTGTCGGATTCCTCTGCACCGACCCCAAGAAGCGTTTGTCAAAGGGCATTTAGAGATTCGTGCTGTGGAGTCCGGGCTACAAGAATCTTTGGCGGGACAAATTACTCAAATCGTATCGCAGCTTGGAGTCGAGGAGATTCCGGATGCGGTGAGACTGGCTCAGGATTCGATCGTGAAGTTTCAGGTGGCAGATGGACGAGTGACGCATCAGGATCTCGCCTTTGGTTTGCCGGGATTATCCCCACACCTCGTGGTCACAACAGCTGGGTCGGTCGGCATGGATTCCACCTTGGACTTGATCGCCACGCTTCCACCCGTCGGGGAATGGATGGGAGAAGGACTTCTGGGGCAGGTGATGCGTACGAATCGTTTGACGCTTCCTGTTACGGGCACGCTTGAGAAACCGAAAGTGTCTTTGGCGGGCCACCAACAAATCGTTGGCTCACTTTTGGAACAGGTGGCACCCGGGCTGGCAGGTGAACAGTCGGTCTCACCGGAAACCGTTGACGAAACATTAAATCAGGTGGGTGAGGCGGTCGGTGACCTGCTCGGTGTGCTACGCGAACGACGTGAACAGCGACGTGAGAGTCGAGCGGCAGAAGCAGCAGGGGATCAGCAAACTGGAAGCGATTTGGAGCCTGCGGAATCCGAGCTGTTGCCAGGGATTCTGGATCGCATCCGGGAGCGTCGACGTCCGCAACGGTAAACGGCTCGATCACCGCTTAAAGGCATCTCGTTCTTCTGACCGGTCTATTGGAACAAATTCAGAAAGTTGAGCGGGCCCTTTTCCCGTTTTGGTTCCTGGATCTCAACTTGGGCAAAACCGGTGACGCGGGATTCGCCTAAGGTTAACCTTGCGTCCAGGCCACGGAACCAACTCAGAATCGGTGAGACGAAGCTCGGCTCGACTGATTCGCCTTCAGTAAGACGTTCGGGCCAACGTGTTGACGACCAGTAGTCGACTCCTG
Source organism: Pirellulaceae bacterium (assembly GCA_029243025.1). Classification (NCBI taxonomy): domain Bacteria; kingdom Pseudomonadati; phylum Planctomycetota; class Planctomycetia; order Pirellulales; family Pirellulaceae; species Pirellulaceae bacterium. The sequence continues at coordinate 121,882 of JAQWSU010000055.1, forward strand.
TCGCATCGCGAACTCGGTCGTATTCGCCGCCTAAGGCGCAAATCAAATGAACGCCTAGGACGGATTCGGCTGCTTCGCGTGCTTCATTGGGTGGGACGCCGAATTGTTGGGATACGGTGTGCAAGAGTCGAGTGTTGCCAATCGAGGCTTGGTAGGCACGCTGGAAATCGAGCGCGGCGATCCAATTCTTCAGTTTCGATTGGGTGAGGTCATCGACGTGTATTCGTAACTGCGCTTCATGTTTGTCAGTCGCGAATGATAGTTCGGGCATCTCTGCTGTCAGGATAGTGCGACGGAAGGCGAACATCGAGAATTTTTTCCCCTCGGTTTTTTGCCACACTCCAAAGGGCAGCCGAGTCAAACCGTCTTGATCAGGTAACGGTGTGTTTCCCAACGGTAACGCTTGTAGGAATCCAATGGTTGGATGACTTCCCAGGTAAGCCGGAGCAGTCCGTATGATTTGCATGGCTCGCAATCTTCGCAAACCGGCAAATTTCACGGGTACATCCTTGTCCTGCATGCCAAAGAATATCTGATGACTGTTGATATCCGGTCGAAAAGCCCCACCTTGGAGCGATGCTTGGATCGTGATCGCATCTTGCCGTGATTGTTTGACGACCGATTTGGTCGGTGGACCAATGACCGAAGTAACGCGAGGATAATCATCGCGTTCAAAAGGCGCCATCTCCGCATCAATGACGAGCTGCTCTCGTCCGTTCTTAAGCGGTTTGCGGCGAAGTACCATTACCATGGGCGCGATGTTTTTCCAGGTTGACTTGTGACGGTCTGATAAATTCTGGTAGACGCGAACCTCTTCTGTGGTGACTTTTTCCAAGGGCACGTCTGGAATAGGGAGGAATGTGCCCCGAGCACCCCGCAAGGAATCAACCAATTGGTCGGCGTGTCCCTCAATTCGACTCTCGTCAGGCCGCTCGCCAAAATGAGCCGGCAGCAATCCCGTGAAGCGAAGATCTTCAATTGATTCGTGTGGGAGCTGTTCGTGGCTGGCGGCCAACTTGGCCATCCTTACTAATTCAAGTTGGACATCGGCATTGAGTCGACGCCGTAGTTCGATTTGGTAGTGGGGAGAAACGAGATTGTGGAAAAAACTCGGCGGGACATAAGCAAACAAAGTGGCCTTTTCGGAAGCTGGATGATGAGAGCGAGCGAGTAAGAAGGCGGCAGTCTCACCTAAAGATGCTCGTTTTCCTGCTTGGGTCTCAATGAATTCCTGGACGAGTTTCCGAGTGTTTGTGACCAAGTGGTAGTTGCCAATCGAAATATAAAATGATCGCAATCGATTGTCGGGCGTTGTCGCGATCGACACCGTGTGGTTGTCGATCTTGATATTCTTGATTGTCGCATTACTGTTGCGGCGCTTTTGAACCGCATTGCTTCGTTGTTTGATTAACTCGGCTTCCAGTACCTGCCGACTGCGAGATTCAAACAGCACGCCAATTGAGGCGCCTTCGCGTAAGTAGGTGTCATGCCCAATCATTGCGATGTCAGATATCAATTGTGGCCCGAGTATCGTGGCGAGACTGCTTTCCTTTAATCCCAGTTGGTCCTGAATCCGTTCGGCAGAACTTGAGTCCTGACCACGTAACGTTAAGGTGCGTTTTACACTGCCGCCATTCTGTTCAAGAAACTCTTTCATCCAAAGATAGTTTTTGAAATTACCATAACGGATGTAAAAGCAATCTTGAGGAACACGTAATGCGATGGGCTCAACCTTGGTCTCCGAGTCGCGACCGACGGATTGGAGCTTGGTTGCGTGGGACGCGGCCCAGTCAATCTTGGCCGGCAGTTTTTGATCGGCCCTTGTTCCGACGAGGGTCGGCTTCATCAGTGATTGTTTCATCGCCCTAACACGCGTCGATTCACTGTTGAGAATTAAAAGCAACGACATCTGCGGTATCGAATCGTGCTGATTCTCCAAGTCGCCGATGCTGTTTGAGTTCAAATCAAGTCGTCGTGATAACATCGACGTCAAATAGGTTTCCATCACCGCCGGGTAGTCGTTGAGGCTTCGATTCAGCGCTGCAACGGCGACGTATTGACTCCACCAATTTTTTTGCAGTTGTCGGAAGAGGGCGTCGTCGTCTTTTGGAACGATTACCACGGTGTTCTTAACCGGGGTCATGATCGTCGCTTGAAATGGCGAGTCGCCCTTAAATAGGAAAAAAACGCTCACTGTTGATCGGGGGGCTGGGCTCTGCATACCGATCAGTTGTCGTAACGCGCTGAGAACGCGGGTGTGTCCAAAAGCAGGATAAAAGATGCGTCCGTTGGACTCGGCAATCGTGTAGCCGTTCGTCGAGATCGGACCACTCGCTTCGCGGGAATCGAGTTGGAGTGTGACCCGAGCCACACCGAAGGGTTCGCCGACTGCAGCCTGAATAATCGGGTTGGATTGTACCGATGAAACGGTGACCCAGCTGATCAAAAACGTCACGCTGCTGATTAGTATCCGTTCCCGTGACATGATCACTCCCTCGACAAACGCAGCTGGAAACAAAAACTCTTTTGTTGGTTCGATATGGCAATAGGCGCAGGATTGTACGCCAATTCGTACTCGATACTAGAGAAGTTTGATGGTCGATCGACGGAACGGGCAGTGAGTCAAAGATTAAGTGGGCGAAAATAAGTGGCCCGGCAGGGGAGGGCCGCCGTGCACCGCGTCGATTGACGTCGTGCGGTAATCTCAGCTCCGTCAAAATAGCGGGAACGGTCTTTGCCGGAAAGCATGAGCACGCTGACTCTCAGTGACCGTTCGATCGTAAAAACTGGAATGAATTTCAGCGAGTGAGGTTCGAGGGAACGTCGATCTTGGTCTGGCTTGCGTGCTAGCGTTTCGGCGAAGTTGACGCCCGGTCGTTTCAGCGCGGATCGTTTCAGCGCGGATCGTTTCTCTTCGTGACGCAGTCACCGAATCAGGTTTTCGAGCCGCTTTGCGGTTGGAGCGGGTCGGCCCAGTAGCAGTAGGTTTTGTTCGCGAAGAAAATAGGGGATTTCACCGAGGACTTTTATCCGTTGGGTGAGTTGAGGTCGGAGTTCCTCGTAACGATCGCGGGTTGTGATCAAGTAATGGTGAGGTTTTTCTGCCAGATAGTTTTGGACTTGTTGGCTGTCGTCACTGCGGAAAAAGGGGACGGTTTGACCGGCGTAGAATACCCAACTTGGTTCATGCGTCGCATAGGTTGCGATTTGGGGCGATGTTGAGTGATCAATGAAGGCCAGTAATTGATCAATTTGTTGATGGCGGCTAACCCGTGGCGCGACAAAAGCAAAGAGCGTAATCACAAAGGCGATTGCGGCAGTCGCAAAAGCGGTCATTGCGATTGATCGCTGCGCTTGTCTCATCGCGATCAACGAGATGAGACCTCCAAGGAGAGGAATGCCACCCACGACTCCCAGCCATTCGTCACCTGGCAAGTATTGATGAGCTGCGATGGGTAGGGCGAACAGGAGTGAGATTCCGACGACCACTAAGCAGGAGGCTGCGACTGCAGGCCACCAGGTCGCCAGTGATTGGTCGCTGAGGCGTCGCACGTAGGCCGAAATGAAACTGCCGACCAGAAGGGCCACAGCAGGGTAGGTCGGTGTGATGTAACTGGGAAGCTTCGTTTGCGCCACTGTGAAGGCGGTCAAATAAACACCGACCCAACAAACAAGCAGAGTAAAAGATTGCCGATTGGCCGGAGTTCGAATTGCCTGTCGTACCCAGAGGGTGACTGGGAGAGCGAAGACGGACCAGGGAAAAAAACCCACTAATAATGCGATTGGATAAAAAAAGATTGAGCCCTGATGTCCCTCGCGGGAATCCATGGCGCGGCCCAGATTGTGCTCAAAGAAAAAGCCTCGGAGCCATGCGCCGTTGGTTTCAATTCCGACGGCCAAATACCACGGAACTGCCACGATGGCTGCCACCATGATTGCCGTCAAAGGTCGCATTTTCCAGCAGGTTTGCCAGAAATGTCGGGGAGTAAAGGGGCTGAGGCAGGTTCGGAGACGCTGAATCCAAACGTCTAACCGAGTCGTCGGCATGCTTGAGTTCCGCCTAGCTGATGGCTGTCGAGCGATTAACAGGAACATTCCCAGCACCGCCGTCGGAAGCACGATGCCGATCGGACCTTTGGCCAAAATGCCTAGTCCCATCGCTCCATAGATTCCCAGCGTCCAACCGATGGAATGAAAGTCAAAGACAGATCGATCTTGTTGGCCGTGATGATTTTGCCAAGCCTTGATCGGAATCGAATAGACATAGAGGCAAATCGCAAGTGTGCCGCAAAAGATCAGAGTGGAATCGGGAGTGGCCGCACGAGCGGCAACGTTGAACATCAATGTGCTGGCCAGGATTATCCCACCCCAGAGCCCAACTTCTGGACTGAACAGGCGTCGTCCGATGAGGTAGGTCAACAGCGTGGTGCCTAACGCTAACGCCGATGAAGCAAACCTTGCCCCAAACTCATTGATGCCAAACGTTCGATAGGAGACCATCGTCAACCAATAGAGCAAGATTGGTTTGTGGGTGCGCAATTCGTCGTTAAAAGTAGGCACGATCCAATCGTTACGCTCAAGCATTTCACAGGCGCAACGCGCATTACGAGGCTCGTCTCGATCCCAGAGTTTAGCGCTTCCAAGTCGAGTGAAACAAATAATCGCTGCGAGAAGCGTCAAGCCGATTAGATGACGTGAAACGAGCATGAATCTGTGGCAAGCCTTGTCCTGTGCATGCAGTACGGTCTCTTCCGTCTTAAAGTCTGGCGGTGGGCGCTTGTGAGCTGCCTGTGGGGCCGGACTGGGGCGAGAGTCTAGATACAAATCCTGTCAGCTGCAAGTGCGAGGATGGTTTTGCTAGCAGTTGACGGAAGACTCTCTTTTTTTTTTTTGAATGACTTGCTATGGTCTCGCCGCTTCTGCGAATTCTCCTAGACGTGTTTCTTTGTGAAAGGTTTGTCAAAGAATGCGACAGTCGTGCCGGATGTCATCTGGAGTTGCTTTTTTTGCGATGGTCTTCATCGGGTTTGTTTGCCTACCCTTTGATGTTTCCATTGCGAAGGCGATGCTGAATGATGTGACGCCTGGGGAGTTGCGTGGGCTTTTAGCACGCGGAGAAGTGTTTGGGCATGCCTACGGAATGGCTGCGATTGCTTTTACGATCTATTTGTTGAGCCCCAAAAATCGATTGGTTGTTCCGCGATTGATTTTGAATTGCCTCACGGCCGGCCTCACCGCGGACCTGCTCAAATTGGCGGTTTGGCGGGTACGACCTCGTTCTAATTATTCGTGGGAGGCTAATTCAGATACTTTTTTGGGTACCATCTTCACCGCCAATGACTGGAATTGGGCTCAGTTACTCGACTCGAACCGTCATTCGCTCCCCTCGGCACATACGGCCGTCGCTGTGGCATTTGCAATTTCGCTGGCAAAGCTTTTTCCGGAAGCTCGTTGGTGGTTTGCCGTGCTCGCCCTGCTTTGTGCCTTGAATCGGATTGATGGCGGCGCCCATTTTCCGAGCGATGTATTTTGGGGAGCCGCCGTTGGCATTGGGGCGACGGCTTTTTGCGATCGATCCCGAACGGTCAGGTGGCTGCTAAGTCGCTGGGAAAAGGATGAGGGATCGGCAACACAAACCCAGGCGACGATTTCTTATCGCAAAGCTGCGTAAACACAACAGCCGTTGGACGAAGGTGTGAAACCGTCCCGGTGTGAAACGGCCTTCGTCATTAAGTTTGCGAACTGGTAAGCTTTTCAGCCGCATGGCCTGTCAGCTTTCTCTGGGGTTGGGTGTTGACCGAAGCCTCGCATTGGTGGAAAGTGATGAACTCAGGTTTTGACACACGAATGACGGGGGTGTGACCATTGACTAGCTGCTCAGATCATGGTTGGAGTTGGCGAAGATCGGCTGAGCGACATGGCTTGGTGTTGTTGATGTTTTGCGCGCTAAGCTGCACGGCGGTCGAGGCGGATGAATCTGGCCTTCGCCAACCTTCAGGCAGTGAAAGAAAATTGCCGAATATCGTGCTCATCATGGCCGATGATATGGGCTACGAATGTGTGTCCGCGAATGGTTCAATAAGCTATAAGACTCCCCACATCGATCAACTCGCCAAACAAGGGATGCGATTCGTGCACGCACATTCGCAGCCAATTTGCACGCCCAGTCGCGTGCAAATCATGACGGGCATTTATAACGAGAGAAACTATTTGCAATTTGGCGTGTTAGATTCTCAGGCGACGACCTTTGCTCATCTGCTTCAGCAAGCGGGTTACGCGACTTGCGTGGCGGGTAAATGGCAACTGAAGGGAGGGTCGCGCGCACCGCAGCACTTTGGCTTCGATGAACACTGCCTCTGGCAGTTGACGCGTCGTCCAAGTCGGTATCCCAATCCAGGTCTGGAGGTGAATGGGAAAGAGTTGGATTATTCGAACGGGAAGTACGGTCCAGAGCTGGTCAGTGACTTCGTTTGCGACTTTATCGACCGCCACCGTTCGGAGCCTTTCTTTGTTTATTACCCCATGATTCTTCCTCATTGGCCCTTCGAGCCAACTCCCGATAGTGCGGATTGGGATCCGGCTGCCAAAGGTGTATTGAAGGGGGTGGGTGAGTTGAAATACTTTGAAGATATGGTGCACTACACTGACAAGATAGTCGGCAAGATTGTTAGCCAACTTGATCAGTTGGGATTGGTGGACAATACCATGGTGATTTTCACGGGTGATAACGGCACCTATGTTCGAATCGTCAGTCAAACCGTAGATGGTCCGATCCAAGGAGGCAAAGGTTCTACGCGAGATCAGGGAACCCATGTGCCTTTCGTCGTGCGTTGGCCAGAACGTGTGCAAGCCGGCAAAGTTTCTGAGGCTTTGATCGATTTTACGGACTTACTACCCACGTTGGCAGAAGCGGCGGGAATACCTGCCAACCGATGGCGTAACGAAAAGGCAAAGGGGGCGCAGGCTCGTCTCGCTCCGCAATTCGATGGGCGAAGTTTTTTACCTGTGCTCGAAGGTCGATCCGACTCGGTGCGTGATTGGATTTATTGCTGGTATCACCGCAATGGGCGACAGGATTTGGCGACCCAACATGTCAGGGATCGGCAGTACAAACTCTATTCGTCAGGTCAGTTTTTTGACGTCGTCACGGATCCCAACGAAGAAGTTGATTTGTCTCAGCGTCAGCTTTCTGATTCCCAATACGCTGCCCAGAAACGCTTGTCGACAGCTTTGAGTGCTGTGATGACGGGGTCTCGTAAGACGCCCGCTGTCGTGAAACACCGTAGAATAAGCGATGGCAAATGAATAACTCGCGAATCGTTGTCCGCGTTCTAACACTCCTGGGCATTATGCTTGGCTTGCTTTGGCTGTTCGGTGGGCGAACCATTTCCTGGTCGAGAAGCTTCGAAACGCAGGCGGCGCCCGATCGTATCTTTTCCTGTCTGATCGATCCTGAGCTGAGACTGCAATGGATGGAAGGTGTCGTTGCGATTGAGCCGATTACTAATTTCGGGGCTGCAATCGGTGCGAAACATAGGATCACTTTGAAGCAGGAAAAACATGAAGTCGTAATGGAAGATGAAATCTTGGATTATCACCAAGATCAACTGCTGCGCCTGGAAATTGAAAGTCCCAGTGTCGTGATTACTAGCATCTTTACCATTGAGCCATTTGGCGAGCAAACCCGTCTGGGCCAGCAAATGCGTGTACGCTATCGTGGAATGGCCCGATTCTTTGCGCCTTTCTTGGGGGGCGAACTCCAACAGCAACTCGATCGGGATCAGAAATCATTACGAGAGTTACTGGCGAAAGAGTAAAGTGAGTCGGCACAGGGCAGACGGTCGCTGCCGATCCGCTGGGGTGGATCGGCTCATCGAAAGAGTTGACTGACGCCCGCTTACTGAGGGATCTGTCTTACGGTACCTGGCACAACCGGTTCGTGGTGATCCGCGCTTGCCACCGCAGCAAAGCAGAGTGCCAAACTGTTCAGGTTTCGTCGTGCGTCGATCGAAGGTCGTCGGTTTTGTTCGATGCTGCAGAGCAGTTCTCCCATGGTTCCATGGAAGCCGTCGGGAAACCAACTACCCTCTAAATGCGGCTGGCAAGTTCCGTCTGCGGTTGTCAGGGTCAATGTTTGGATCTTATTGCCGGGACCCACACTCGAGATGGTTCCCTTTGATCCGGTGATGAGGGAGCGATCTTGTTCACCAAATTTGGTATGGGCGTCGAAGGACAGGGACGCTTGTCCATTTTCGTATTCGATCATCGCCTGCCCCAGCAGGGGGGGCCCGATTGTCTGGGAGGCCGACTGTACGGCGGATGCGTAAACACGAAGGGCGGGGCGATCACCCATTAAACAGGTCACCATGTCAAACCAGTGAATGGCGTAATCGTAAAGAATGAGATGGTGTATCTTGGCAAACTCGGTGCCCTCAACCCACGAATGATCCCAATGAACCGAGAGATGGATTCCTGATAACTCCCCTAACAAACCGGCCGAATTTGCTGCACGCATGTAGCTAAAGTGGGGTGCCCAACGACCGTTTTGATTGACAGCCAGATGGAGGCTGCGCTCTTCCGCCAATTCTACCAAACGCAGTCCTTCGTCTAGGTCGAGCACGAAAGGTTTCTGGCTCAGAACATGTTTGTCGGCCGATAATGCAGCTTCAATAATGGGGGGGCGTTCAGGAGGATGAGTCGTGATGTCGACAACGGCTACGTTGTCGTATGCCAACAAATCAGTGTAACTTTCAAACACTTTGGCCGCCGGGAAATAGTCGATTTGCCGTTGTTTCGCGCGAGAAAGATCACGATCACAGAGTGCGACGACTTGGTATCCCGCATCTCGGTAGGCAGTCAAATGGTCTTGGGTGATCGCGCCGCAGCCAATCAGTCCAATTCCGGGATGGTAGCTTTTGGGGTCCCGAGGTTGGTAGTCTAGATTCGGGGCAGGGCACGAGTTTGTTGGTGATTCGCTCATGAAGTTTGTCGATTCCAGAGGAAAGAGGACGGCTTGATCACTCATCTTTGTAGCGAATCTTGTTTCGGCCTGTTAGGGACTTGACGCGATCAGGATCGAGCGGGCGGCGTTGATTCCTCGCACGATCCCCCCTTGTTTTGCTCGTTTTTTCGTAAGACACTGGTCGAAGAGCGAGTCCGAAAGCGTGACACCAGCCTGGCCGGGTGAGATCGCACTGCATTCTTTCGCCTGTTATCATGAAAGTGTCTTGCGAGCGAACTGAGGAGGGAACAGCATGGCAGCAGAAGAAAAGTCGCCTACCCCGAATGAAACTACAAAAAAACGCATTCTGCTTGTCGACGACGACGCCGATATTATCGAGGCTCTGAAATTCGCGTTGTCAGCACAAGGGTATGAAATTCTGGTGGCGCGGGACGGCAATCAAGGATTGGCGACCGCCGAACGCGAAGATCCGGATTTGGTCATTCTCGATATGATGATGCCGAAACGAAGTGGTTTTCTGGTGCTCGAAAAGTTGCGCCGATCACGCGCCGTGCCGATGCGAGTAATTATGATTACGGCCAACGAGGGGAGTCGACACAAGGCCTATGCAGAAATGTTGGGCGTCGATGATTACATTCGAAAACCGTTCGCAATGGACCGCTTAATTGAGAGCGTGGCGCGGCTTCTAAATGACGGTGCTTCCAAATAGCGAGCCTTCCCCACCTGCCTTCCCCGTTTCATGACGCAAATGCTTCCCCCTCTTGTGACGGAAACCATCGATGGTGCCGCTCCTAGGCGTCAATCGTGAAGTGTCCCGTTCTGGCAATTCACGCCGGAGACTTCGTGACAAAATTCACAATCAATCTCTTTCTCTGTCTGAAATCGAGGACATGTTGAGCATGCGCCTCATAAAACGCCGCAAAATCGGGCTAAATGATAATGCGACTTATGATGGTGGGCGCTATATTCATTGAAGGGAAAGCTAACTCCAATTGGCGGATCTGAAATTCGGAGAAAACTTTCTCTTGTCGGATAGCAATCTTGTAACGATACTAGACTTGCATTGAGGCAAATACGGAATTCCGGACACGGAAGTTTGCCACTTGAGTTTGCCTTGCTTTTCGCGACCGATCTTTTCCAACTTCTCGGCGTCCCGCGTAACTCTTCATGGCGGGTGTGATATTTCGCCGCCAGCTTCCGTTGATTGCATTCTTCGATGTGATTCATGGGGATTACGGTTGCGCGTTTCGTCACACTCGAATTGGGTTGAAATGAAAGAGCGTTAGGTGCTGCGCTGAGCGAACTTGTCGACCAACGGAATGGATGGATGAATTGAGAGGAGGATTTGAGGACCGCGCGAAAAAAATTAGTTGACCGTCAAGACTAAGGTTGCCGTTCTGGAAACAAAACTTAACTGATCGGAGTTTGGTGTCCCGCAGCTGAGATTGGGGATCCTGTGTGAACAAGACCCCAAATCGGACATCAACCCGCCGAGGAGAGTCGCTATGAACGCTGGTCGGGAAATCATGTCACGGGTCGCACAACGACAAGATCTTGAAAGATTTCAGCGCGAGCACTGGGTGGGCACCTTTGAGGAGTACTTGGACATTGTTCGTGCTAATCCTCAGGTGACGAGAAATGCCTATCAGCGGGTTTACGACATGATCATGTCGTATGGTGCTGAGGAATACGAAGTCTGTCGGCAGCATCGACATCATTATCGATTTTTTGATGATCCGGATGACGGTGGCCGAGATGCGATCTTTGGCTTGGACCGGATTCTGCAGGAGTTGGTTTTTGCTTTGAAGAGTGCTGCACACGGTTATGGAATCGAAAAACGTGTGTTGTTGCTTCACGGACCTGTTGGTAGCAGCAAAAGCACGATTGCCCGATTGTTGAAAAAAGGGATTGAGCGATACAGCACGACGGATCAGGGAGCTCTCTACACGCTCGGTTGGATTGATTCGGAGGGGGATGATCCGAACTCGGTCCAGTGGTGCCCCATGCATGAAGAGCCGTTGCATTTGGTACCCGCCAAGGATCGAAGCCAGATCCTGTCCTATCTCAACGCGGATGCGAACGGCGATTTTCAAGTCTCCATCACGGGCGACTTGTGTCCTTATTGCCGCTTTATGTACGCAAATCGTTTGCAGAAATACAACGGTGATTGGACGCGAGTTGCCAAAGATGTCCGCTTACGCCGATTGATTCTGAGCGAACAAGATCGGGTCGGCATTGGGACATTTCAGCCTAAGGACGAAAAGAATCAAGATTCGACGGAGCTGACGGGGGATATCAACTATCGCAAAATCGCCGAATACGGCAGTGATAGTGATCCGCGGGCCTTTAATTTTGATGGCGAATTCAATATCGCGAATCGAGGCATTGTTGAGTTCATCGAAGTGCTCAAACTGGATGTGGCTTTTCTGTATGACCTGCTGGGTGCCAGTCAGGAACACAAGGTTAAACCTAAGAAGTTTCCGCAAACGGATATCGACGAAGTCATTCTTGGCCATACCAACGAACCGGAGTATCGTCGATTGCAAAACAATGAGTTTATGGAGGCGCTGCGCGATCGGACAGTCAAGATTGACGTTCCCTATGTGACTCGGCTGTCAGATGAAATCAAGATTTACGAGAAAGATTACAACAGTGAAAAAGTCTTGGGGAAACACATTGCGCCGCACACCATTGAAATGGCCGCCATGTGGGCAGTACTCACTCGCTTAGAAGAGCCAAAGAACGCGAGTTTGACAATCTTGCAGAAAATGAAACTGTACAACGGCAAGTCTCTGCCAGGATTTACGGAAGAAAACATCAACGAGCTTCGGGAGGAGTCGGTCAATGAAGGCATGATTGGAATCTCGCCTCGCTATGTGCAAGACAAGATTTCGAACGCCCTTGTGGCCTATCCCGAAGCTCGCTCGGTCAACCCCTTTATGGTGCTCAATGAATTGGAGTCGGGGCTCAAGCACCATTCGTTGCTCACCAGCGATGAACTGCGGCAACGATATCGCGATCTTTTGAGCGTTGTCAAAGAGGAGTATGAAAATATCGTGAAAAACGAAGTGCAACGCGCAATTGCTGCGGACGAAGATGCTTTGAAACGACTCTGTGGAAATTATATCGACAACGTGAAGGCATACACGCAGCATGAGAAAGTAAAGAATAAGTTTACCGGAGCTTATGAAGAGCCCGACGAACGGCTGATGCGGTCGATTGAAGAGAAAATTGACATACCAGAAAGCCGGAAAGATGATTTTCGCCGTGAGATTATGAATTATATCGGCGCTCTCTCAATTGATGGCAAGACCTTTGACTACAAAACGAATGAACGCCTTTGTAAGGCGTTGGAATTGAAATTATTCGAAGATCAAAAGGACACGATCAAGCTGACGAGTCTTGTGTCGAATGTGGTGGATGCAGAGACCCAGGTGAAAATCGACGTGGTCAAAAGTCGCCTGATTCAAAATTGTGGCTATGACGAGGAAAGTGCCACAGATGTGCTGAATTACGTTGCCAGTATTTTTGCGCGAGGTGATGCAAAGGATTCGTAAATTGGTCAGTCCAGTGTCGCTCGGCTTGTCGCCGTCCGACGCTCAAATCAATTTGGATCGACAGTGTGACCCGACATGATAAAGTCGGACGGGAGTCATGCATGGCTACGAAGATCGAACGCGACGTCACTCGATTTCGTCATATTGTGAACGGAAGAATCCGTGAAAACATGCGCAAGTATGTGACGCACGGAGAAATGATCGGTCGCAAGGGGCGGGACGTTGTTAGTATCCCTGTTCCTCAACTCGACGTGCCTCGTTTCCGATATGGAAAAAATAAGTCCGGCGGAGTCGGTCAGGGGGACGGAGAAGCCGGACAACCTGTAGCTCGAGGAGATGACGAGGGGGGGGTCGGAGAAGCTGGTAGTGATCCGGGAGCCCATGTTCTTGAAGTGGATGTGACGCTGGAAGAACTCGCCGATATCCTCGGTGATGAATTGCAATTGCCACGGATTGAGCCCAAAGGCAACGCGAGTATCTCGGAGCAGAGGGCACGTTACGATAGCATTCGACGAACCGGTCCTGCCTCGCTTAGGCATTTTAAAAGAACTTACGTTCAGGCCTTACGCCGACAGATTTCCACGGGCGTTTACAATTATCAAAAGCCTCGCATTGTTCCCGTTCGCGAGGATATGCGATATCGCTCTTGGACGAATATACCTGAACCTCAGGCCAGCGCCGTGATTCTCTACATGATGGATGTTTCGGGATCGATGACGGATGACCAAAAGGAGATTGTGCGAACGGAAGCCTTTTGGATCGATGCCTGGTTGCGCCGACAATACCAGGGGATTGATCGTCGTTACATTATTCACGATGCCGCGGCCAAAGAAGTTGACGAAGAGACCTTCTATCACACACGCGAAAGCGGCGGTACGCGAATCAGTTCCGCCTATCGAGTGGCGATGGATGTGATCGAAAAGAACTATCCGGTGACCGACTGGAATATCTACTGTTTCCAGTTTTCAGATGGAGACAACTGGGGAGAAGACAATAAAGAGAGTTTGCGGTTGATGGAAGAATCGTTACTGCCGGTCTGTAACTTGTTTTGTTACGGTCAAGTCGAAAGTCCTTATGGAAGTGGTGACTATATTCATTCCCTGGAATCTCGGTTTGGGAGCGAATGCGAATCATTGATTCTGTCGGAAATTCAAAATAAGGATGGGATTTACGAATCGATCCGAGCCTTCCTGGGGACCGGGAAATAAGGTTGGGGGCAGCCTGCCTGAGGGTTGTCTGGTCATGGTAATTACTGGGTTCTTGCACGAGGAACGACAAAATGATCGACATGAATCGGTCCAAGTTTCCGACTCGTTATCGCGTTTCCGTCGGACATGCGAGTGTTACGGTCGACGGTTGTTCGCCTGCCGAGGCCATTCGCGTGGCGCGCATTCGACTGAGCCTCGATCTGCCGAGGCTTTACGACGTCATTCACTCGTTGGAAGACGATCGATTTGAAGTCACCAAGCTGATTTCGAAGAACACGAGATAATTTAAGTCAGGATTCATTTATGGCCATCGCCGACCTGCGACCGCTACCTCAAGAATTGGTTGACGTCCAAGTTGAAATGGAATCACGGGCTGCTGACTATGGCCTGGATTTCTTTCCGACCATCTTTGAGGTGGTTGATGTTGACCGACTCAATGCGGTCGCCGCCTACGGCGGCTTTCCAACCCGATATCCCCACTGGCGATTTGGGATGGAGTACGATCGTTTGCGCAAAGGTTACGCGTACGGATTGCAGAAAATTTATGAGTTAGTGATCAATAATGACCCCTGCTATGCCTATCTTCTAAGTAGCAATTCGATGACCGATCACATGATGGTGATCGCTCACGTGTACGGGCATTGTGACTTTTTTAAGATGAACTACTGGTTTGGCCAAACAAATCGAAAGATGGTCGACGAGATGGCGAATCATGGAAATCGTATTCGTCGTTATATGGATCGATTTGGCGTAGATGTGGTTGAGTCGTTTGTTGATGTGTGTTTGAGTATTGAGGATCTGATTGATATTCATTCGCCCTTTATCAAGCGATCGAGTCGAGATGCTCGCGGTGGTTTTCATGATCCAACCGATGAGCCGGGGCAATCGAGTGAACCGGCACGCTTTCGTGCAAAAGGTTATATGGATCGGTTTATTAATCCTCGGGAAACGATCGAAGAGCAATCGCAGGGCGAAGTGGCAAGTTTGTCGGAACAATCCGCCGTTGAACCCGAACGGGATGTCATGTTGTTCTTGCTTGAGCACGCTCCGCTCAAACCCTGGCAGCTTGATGTACTGTCCATTATTCGCGATGAGTCCTACTACTTCGCTCCGCAAGGCCAAACCAAAATTATGAATGAAGGTTGGGCCACCTACTGGCACACCACCATTATGACTCGACATGGTTTGGCCGCCTCGGGTGACGTGATCGCTTATGCGGATCATACGTCTGGAACTCTGGCAAGTTCACCAACTCGACTTAACCCCTACAAGTTGGGAGTGGAATTGCTGCGTGATATTGAGGATCGCTGGAATCGTGGTTGCTTCGGTCGCGATTACAATGATTGCGATGACCTGGAAGAAAAACGACGCTGGAATACGAACGCTGGGCTGGGTCGCGAAAAAATCTTTGAAGTTCGACGTATCCACAATGACTTGACATTCATCGACGAGTTTCTGACGCTCGATTTTTGTAAACGCCATAACATGTTTTCCTTTAGCTACAACGAGGGGTCAGGCTATTACGAAATTGAAAGTCGGGAGTTTGAGAAAATCAAACAACAGCTCCTCTTTAGTTTGACAAATCTCGGTCGACCCACGATTCATGTCCAGGATGCAAATCACAAAAATCGTGGCGAACTATTGCTCAAGCATCAATATTGTGGTCCGGAATTGAAAGCCGATTATGCTGCGGCGACCCTGGAAAATGTATATCGAATCTGGAAACGGCCCGTGCACATTGAAACGGTGATGGACGGGCACTTTACTTTGCTCAGTTTCGACGGATCAGATCATTCGGCGAGTCAATCAAAAGAACCTTATGAGTCCGAAGAACAGGCTTGATCGCCTAGGGGGTGTGGGGTGTCAATGCAAATCGTATTGCAGCGAAGCTTGGACGATGCGGCTCAACAGGGCAGAGCTGCGACTCTGGTCGCCGATGGCGACCAAGAACGCGTTGAAATTAGCTTGGTCGAAATTGATTCGATTGGTTGTGCTTTTGATCGCTTGATCTATCGGGCTGCGCGACTTAATCAGCTCGATGCCAAGCAATTACGCGCCATTGGTGCCCAGTTAGCGCAACGCGTGAACTATCTTCTGGAGCCGTTGCGAACAATTGAAATGGATGGCTCTGCCTCCACGCTGCAACTACGTTCCGAGCAGCCTCAAAAATGTGAGAACGGAAAACGATACTATGAAGTGTTCGCTCAGACGGGGCTGATTCGGCTGTGTCGGTATGAAAAAATAGCCGGACAAGCGAGAGCTTGTGTGCCAGCCAACGTGACTCGTGAGGTTCTCATGCAGCTCGTCTGCGACCTTTCGGCTCTGAACCGTGGCTAACTCTGCGGTTGGAGTCCTTTCTGCGGTCAGCCGTCTTTGTTATCATTCTCTGCTAATCTTGATGGAAACCAACCGGATCGATTGTGTAGGGAAATCATGAGTGACCGACGACCTGCGGCGAAGCCCGTAGAACCCTCTTTAACGCCCGGTGACGGCTGGCATTGCAGCCACCTTTATTACCGGTTTAACCGTGGTGTATTAGCCAGTATGTCTGCCGAGCAACGCGACAAGGCACGTACTGACTTAATTGCATGCCTCGATCCACTAGCGGGAATGGCGCCTGAACGATTGCAGACTTCAATTGTGAGTGGTCACAAAGCCGACTTTGGCCTGATGCTGATGGACCCAGATCCATTACGCGTGGATTCCGTCAACCAACGCATGATGCAGTCGGCAATGGGGCCGGCGTTGGAGTCGACTTATTCTTTCGTCTCGTTGACCGAGATTTCGGAGTATGTGCCAACCGTCGAACAATACTCACAGCGAATTGTTGCCGAAGGAGAAGTTGAGGGTAGCGAGTCCTACCAAGCAAAAGTGAGTGCCTATGAACGACGGGAACCAATGATGCGGCGCCAACGTTTGACGCCCGAATTTCCTGAGTGGCCCGCTACTTGCTTTTATCCGATGAACAAGAAACGAAAAGTCGGTGAAAACTGGTTCACCCTTCCGTTTGAAGATCGTAGTCGGATGATGAGCGAACATGCCAAAAGCGGCATGGCGTACGGCGGGCGAGTTTCGCAGCTGATCTCCGTCGGAGTTGGCTTGGACGATTGGGAATGGGGGGTGACGCTTTGGGCTGCTAATCCGCAGTTTCTAACCCATATCGTTTACGAAATGCGTTTTGATGAAGCGAGTGCCCGTTACGCCGAATTCGGACCCTTTTATACCAGCTACTTGGCCAAACCTGCGGAAATGCTGCAGCACTGTCTTGGCTAGGCGATTGCTGCGGATTGTGAGTTGTGCCTCAACTCAAGAGACTACTCGGTGCGCGGCGTGAGAATCATTCGCACGTCCGTTCCAAGTGAAGGAATCTTTTCGGTCAATGCTTCAAAAACCAGATTGGCGTTCGCTTGCGGGCTCTCGACATTCAAATCCATCATGGCTGTTGAAAAATTCGAGAGGCAAATCATTTCGCCACCCTCTGCTTGATAGTATTGCTTTCCGGAGTTTTCGTCCTTCCAAAATCCACTGCCAGCGAAGACCCAATCGTCTGACATCGGTTTGCGGGTTCGCACATGCCGAATCATCTCCTGAGCTTTCCGCTTGATCGTCCTGCCGTTCTTATCGCGCCAAGCTATTTCGACGTCAATAATTGGCCCGGTCGCAGCTCGATACTCCGGGTCGTAT
This sequence comes from Pirellulaceae bacterium, assembly GCA_029243025.1. Lineage (NCBI taxonomy): Bacteria > Pseudomonadati > Planctomycetota > Planctomycetia > Pirellulales > Pirellulaceae > Pirellulaceae bacterium. Next base: position 139,293 of record JAQWSU010000055.1, read on the forward strand.
CGCACGGGTGACCCCGGTTTGGCTCCAATCGCAAGCAAGCCGGCGTGAACCAAAGATGATTTTCCATTGACCGCGACAATCGATTCGTGCTCTTTCGTGCCACGCGGGCAGGCGAACATTTCCAACAAGCCTTTACGAAGGCAGATTTTTCCACCGGCGATCACACGTTTATTGCGTTTGTCTACCCAAACCTGTTCGGTGGGAGAAAGTTGGACCCAGCCTGCGGGAACGGTCGGTGGGGATGGCTTTGTTGGGCTCGCTGAGGAGCTCGAAGTTGTTTGAGCCGTCTCCTCATCCGTTTTGTTCGCGTGGACAAGCGACGCGCTGACAAAGAAGCAGAGCAGCATCGCTAACATCGGTCGCATCATTATCAAGGTTCCCAACTGGTTCCAGGCTCAAGATTCTAGTCGCTACTCTAAGTTTAGTCCCTCTTGAGAGATGGGTGAATCGGAATCCTGCCCAAGCCTTGCCCCAGGGAGCCGAAGTAAGTTGTTTTGTGAGCAAGTCATGGTGGCGACAACAGGCTGAATAGGTTCGGTTTGAGCCGATTTTCACGTTGCTTGGGCTATCGACCGAGCCTCCATTCTTTTGTAACCTAATTGTCCTAACTCCTCTTGGGGTGGCAGGTTCCCGTGATTGCCTAGCCTCGTCAGCGGTCGTCCGATCGACACTGACGCCAGGCTGAACGGCCCGGTGTCGCTTTCAAAGGGGCAGGTCGGTTGGATGAATAGGCCAGTTTTTCTTCGACAGGATGTACATCGATCATGACTTCGACCGCCCGTGCCCGCTCACGCAGCAAAAGTGAGAAAAAACAAAAAAAGGCAACCGTCGCTCCGGTGACGATCGATTGGGAACAGGGGCAGCAGTTTATTGCTGACCTGGAGCAGCATGCACCGTGGCAGACCTGGGCTGAAAAGCTGGCGTCGAGAAAACGCCCGACGACGCTACGTAAACTGATGCGGCAAGACCGCAATCCGCTTGAATGGTCGCTGGATGCCGAGTGCGAAACGCCCACGAGGGAGCTGTTGAAACGGTTGGATTCCGTCAAGCGACAGTGGCATGATGGCGAGCCAGCAGATTGGTCGGCTGTGGTAGACGATTGGTTGTCTGCTGCGGCGACTCGCAAGGCTTCGGTTCCCTTTGCTCTTGAATGTCTCGCTTGGGCCAACACGTTGGCGAGGCTTGCAACCCGACTTCCTGCCAAAAATTGGTGGGATTTGTTCGCGTTCTTGTTGAACACCGCTTTGGAAGCCCAGGTGGCACGCGAGCGACAAGTCAATCATGCGCTCGTCTCTCAATTATTCTCAGCTGAATTGCCACTCACTTTGGCCTATTGGTTTCCCCCCGTCGAACTTTGTTCCGCCTTAGCAACTCCCGCACGTAAGGCGATTTCGGAGGCGATGGTCGAACTTTTGGACGGGGAGGGTATGCCCCAGGCTCGTTACGTGCGTCAGTGGCGAGGTTTGTTAGCAAGTTGGACTCGTTGCGTGCAGATGGATGGCGAGGTTGACGGAGGTCGAATCGACAAGCAGGCAAAGATGCATTACGAGTGGCTTGTCCGCCAGACAATCCGCTGGCGACGTTCCAATGGCAGCTTTGTGTTCGAAGAAAACTCCAAACCCCGTTGTGGAGATGAACTGTTAAAAGCTGCAATTCGCTGCGGCGGTGATCAACTTGACCAAGATTGTTTTCAGTGTGCGATTGGCAAGTTGGAACCTCGACAAAGTTCGTTTGATTTGCCGAGTCCGGGGGAACACTCGGAGTGGGCTGAGTCGGCCATTCTCAGAAGCCAATGGGGACCCAAGTCGATTTATCTTGCGATGACCTTCGACTCGTCTCGTCTCATCACCGAGTTGGGCGATCGGGGGGAGGTGATTTGGTCGGGAGATGATGTGCCTGAGATCCGTATTGAGAATGAACCGCTGCAGATTACGTCGGATTGGGAGGAGTTGTGTTGGTCCTCGGATGACGATATGGACTACATCGAGTTGGAGGTGCGGCTCAACGATTCTTGGCGTCTACAGCGGCAAATTTTGCTCGCCCGCCGAGACCGTTTTCTGTTTTCCGCCGATGTGCTCATCGGTGGTACGGAGCCGAGTAAAATTCACTACTCCCGACCGATTCCACTCAACGACCAAGTCGAACTGGTGCATGACGACCAGGCTTGTGAAATCGGGATTAAATCGAAAAAGAACCTTGGCTGCATGATGCCACTGGCGTTAAACGAATGGAAAGCCGGTTGTCATCTTGGCCAATTTGACGGTCAATCCTTGCAGAGAAGCGCTGTGGGGGTTGGACTTTACGTGCCCCTTTTTGTGGATCTGGATCCGAAACGCCAACGGAAGTCCCGAACCTGGCGTCAATTGACGGTCGCCGAGCAATTGCGACTCGTCAATCATGATGAGGCGGTTGCCTTTCGGGTCCAGATTGGACAACAGAATTGGGCCTTTTATCGATCCTTATCGGGATCGATTAATCGTACGTTCTTGGGTCAAAATGTGATCAACGAATTCTTGGTGGCTCGATTTCTCCGAGATGGTGAGATCGAGACATTGATTGAAATTGAATAGGTTTCCGGCAAGATGATCAATCCGGGCGACCAGATTTCCGCCAATCTTTCGCGCGTGCGTGAACAAGTTGCTGCTGCCACACGACGGAGTGGTCGTTCTGACGATGCCGTCAAGTTGGTTGCAGTGACCAAATATGTTTCGGCCCACCTGACTCGAAGTCTTGTGGAAGCCGGTTGCCATCTGCTCGGCGAAAGTCGCCCCCAGCAACTTTGGGAAAAATCCAAAGAGCTTGCCTCGCTGCCGATCTCCTGGCATATGATTGGCCACCTGCAACGGAACAAACTCAAACGCACACTCCCTGTTGTCTCCCTGTTGCAATCGGTCGACAGTCTTCGACTTCTGAAAAGCGTCCAAACTTGGGCGATCGAAAATCAGCAAAAGGTTGCGATTCTTATTGAGGTGAACATTTCGCGTGACGCGGAAAAGCACGGATTTGCGCCGGACGAAGTCGAAGCTGTTGTCCGTGCGGCACATGATTCAGAATGGATCGACGTTCAAGGACTCATGGGGATGGCCGGTTTGGCCGGTGGCCCGGAGGTGGCCCGAGCGAATTTTCGTGAACTTCGGCTCCTGCGCGATACGACAGTCCGACAGTCGCCCGCTGGGCCAGCCCTGTTGGAACTCTCGATGGGTATGAGTCGTGATTTCGAGCTTGCTATCGAAGAGGGTGCGACGCTTGTCCGTATTGGAACGACCTTGTTCGAAGGTGTTGACCGGTCCCTTTGAGCTGCAGTTGAGGAAGTCTTCGTCGAGTGGGTTGAATGGCGCGTCTGGGGTAAATGGGTCTTCCTTGACGGAGCGAGCGCAAGTCATAACAGAATCGATCATCCGGTTGACGATGGTATGGATAAGCGACCGTCCTGCCAGGTGCGGGAACTCTTGATTTGCAATCCAGGGCTGGGAGATGCGATTAATGTTCGATCGACGAAGAAGACTTTGCTGCCTGACCCTTGCCTGCATGGGAATGGTATCAATCGATCTCAGAGCCGAACCCGCACAGGATCTTCCTCCCCAGCCGATCCCCGAGAGTGTGCCATTTCCCTTGTATGATTGTCCGACTTCGGAGCAGCTTCGGAAGACGATCAAGCCGATCGGCGGGATTCGCGCTTCACTTCGCGTCGATCCGAAGTTTGTCAAACAAAACGGACTTCCGGTCAATTGTTCCGGATTTGTTTTTCAGGAACGACAACGGCCTCGCGCGCTCTATTCGGAGTTGGTTGAGTTCAACTGGGAGCCAACGAACTTCTTTCATCAACCATTGTATTTCGACGATCAACCGCTTGAGCGATATGGACAGACCGTATGTCCACCCTTACAGCCTGTCATTTCTGGTGGGCGGTTCTTCATGACATTCCCGATCGTTCCTTACAAGATCGGGCTAAATCCGCTGCACGAATACGTGACAACCTTAGGCTATCAACGACCTGGCGAATGCGTTCCTTGCGTTCGGGAAAAAGTCATGCCTGTCTTTGAGGTGGACGCTGGATTGTTGCAGACGGGAACAGTGCTGGCGTTGATCTTTCTGCTGCCCTGATGGGGTTCTGACTGATTCGATCGTTAGCGTCTCCACGGTTTAATGGGACCCATCTTTGGGCCCGCTGGCAAAGCAGTCGCGTTAAAACAGGTAGAATGCGTTGTCTTTATGGGTTGCAGTGACTGTACGGGCTCTAACTGTTGTACTGCTGAGATGGGTCGAAGGGGTCCGATAAAACGTGACACGTGAATCTTCTATCACCGCGTTTTGCACGGACTTCACAGCATGAATCGCCTCACTTTCGACCGTGAGTTCACGCAGCTTGTTTGCTGGAGTGTCATTTTCCTGATGTCCTTTGCATTTCTAGGTTGCCGATCCAAGCCAGAGGTGAAGTTTGATGGGCCTGTCAGCTATTCACCGATTTCGACGGAGATCGACTATCCGGATACGTGCATGACCACCGTCTCCGCCGTAGAGGATGTAGCGCCGCCGCGAACGCTTCGGGAACCGGGACCGGATGACTACTGGGACCTGACCTTAAAAGAGGCAATTCAAATTGCCTTGGCCAATAGCGAAGTGATGCGAGATATTGGCGCACGCGTGTTGAGTGCACCGGCTGCTACCCCCACCGTTTTTCAGCCTGCCCTTCAGCAAACTGATCCTCGTTCAGGTGAAGAGGCGGCGCTGAGTGCTTTTGACGCACAATTTGCCACCAGCCTGCTCTTTGATCGAGACGAAAGAACGTACAACAATCCATTCCTCGCTGGCGATCTGCCTGATCCGAATCGGGCGGCGACGCAACATCGCAATACGGCCTTTTTTGATCTGGAAATCAATAAGGTAGCTGCCACCGGTACTCGGATGGCATTGCGGCATCGTACGGATCGCACGAGCGCCAATTCTACGGTGAATCTGTTTCCAAGTTACTACGATACGCTGTTCGAGGCGGAGGTTCGACAACCGCTGTTACAGGGGAGTGGTATCGCATTCAACCGAATTGCCGGTCCTAATAGTACGCCAGGAAACTACAACGGAATTCTGATTGCGCGGGTCCGCACTGATATTGCCTTAGCGGACTTTGAGGCGTCCGTCCGCAATTTCATCGAAAATGTAGAGCAGACCTACTGGCTGCTCTATTTTACCTATCGCGATCTTGATGCTCGGATTGCCGGTCGAGACTCAGCTCTGGAAGCTTGGCGCGTGGCAAGGGTAAACTACGAAGTTGACGAGAAATACGCGGACGAGCCTCTCAGCCGTGCTCAGTATTATCAATTTCAAGCGCAGGTGGCCCGTGCGTTGAGTGGCTCGGGAACAAATTCTGCAAGCCTTACAGGAGGCCCGGGTGTCTATTCCATCGAACGTCGACTGCGATTGTTGATGGGTGTTGAAATTAATGACGGTCGACTGATTCGTCCTGCACAGGAACCGTCGCGGGCGGAGTTAGTGTTTGATTGGGGGGAGGCTCTGAACCAGGCGTTGCAACGGCGAGTTGAGTTGCGGCGTCAAAAATGGGTGATCCGTCAGCGAGAGATGGAATTGGTGGCCGCTCGTAATTTTCTCAGGATGCAATTGGATTTGGTAGGAGCCTATCGATGGCGTGGATTTGGAGATGCTCTGCTAGGTCGAAGAGCCGACGGAATTGATAGTTCCGCCTTTGCAGACCTCTTCACGGGTGATCTACAAGGCTGGCAATTGGGACTCCAGCTTTCAACGCCGATTGGAAACCGCATCGGTCATGTGGCTACCCGAAATGCAGAGTTAAACCTACGTCGCGAGCGAGCCATTTTGGTCGAACAAGAACGGCAGGTTGCGAAAGAGTTGAGTGATAGTTTTGCAGATCACGACCGAGCCTTTAAGTTGGCCCAGATCAATTTCAATCGTTCAATTTCCTCACGACAAACTGTTGAGATTGAACGTATTCGCTATGAAGCGGGAGAAAGTCAGTTGCAGTTCGTCCTTGACGCTGAAAGTCGACTGGCCGATGCAGAGAGCCAGTTTTTTGGGGCATTGGTCGAATACAACCTGGCGGCCGCTAAAATTCACTACGCGAAAGGCACCTATTTGGATTATCTCGGGGTTAGTTTGGCAGAGGGGGCCTGGGTCGCGCAAGCCTATCAGTCCGCCGCCAAAGAGTCACGCCGCTACGCTCCCAGGCACTTTGACTATTGTGTCACCAAGCCTGGTCCTGTCACGCGCGGAGGTTACCAGCAGCATATTTTGCCGAGAACCGATTCCGAAATACTGCCACTACCTCCGGTCGATTCGCAACCTAACGACTCTCCCACGCCGGCCGAATTGCTGCCGCCCGAACGGCTGCCGGAATTCTAATTTGAGCGCGTTTTTTTGCCGCTAACTCGGAAATCACGCGGTTTTCCCTGCTCTTTCGGGTGCTCAGCGGCGATTTGTTCGCTAGGCCGATCCATCCGCGGACCTCTTCTAAAAATCAGGTTGGCCTTCTGCTTGCCTCTTAGTACGAATCGTTTCAAAATAAGGCTAAGATTTACGTAAAGGTATTCAATAACCTTGTTCGTTGCCTCGGCTGTTAACGACCAACTTGTTTTTCTGCCATCGGAGATTGTGATGCGTTTTTGTCATGTAAGGTTTTTTGCCATCGGACTAATTGTCGTGATGGGATCGACAGCTCACTCAAAAGACGACAATCCAGCCTACAACAATGCGAAGGAAGCGGGAGCGGACTACGACGTGCAAGGCGAGTATGTCGGAATGCTTGAGGATGGAAATCGTTGGGCGGCTCAGGTGATCGCTGATGGAGACGGAAAGTTTACCGCAGTGGGCTACATGGGAGGATTGCCAGGCGATGGTTGGTCGCGAGGGGATACCTCAGCCAGCCTGAAAGGCAAACGTGACGGGGACGAAGTCATCTTCGAAGGCGCAGAGTTTGTGTTGCGAATTAAAGACGGGCAGTTGGGTGTCGAATCAGTAGAAGGGGACTCTTTCGGGTCGCTGAAGAAAGTTGAACGAAAGAGCGACACCTTGGGCAAGAAACCACCCGCCAACGCGAAGGTGTTATTCGATGGATCCAATGTTGATCATTGGACGAATGGGAAAATTATTGAGGGTAAATTGCTCGGTGCAACGAATGTCGAGTCGAAAGATAAACTCGGTGATCACAAGTTGCACCTCGAATTTCGAACCCCGTTCATGCCGAAATCACGAGGGCAAGGACGAGGTAATAGTGGGGTGTACCTTCAAGGACGATATGAAGTCCAGGTGCTGGATTCGTTCGGTTTGGAAGGCAAAGACAACGAATGCGGCGGCATCTATTCCATTAGTCCTCCCGATGTCAACATGTGCTTGCCGCCATTAGCATGGCAGACCTACGACATCGATTTCACCGCGGCAAAATACGATGGTGACAAAAAGATCAAGAACGCTCGTGCGACTATCAAACACAATGGCGTCGTGATTCATGACGATTTGGAGTTGCCAAACGGCACACCTGGGCGTCACCCCGAAGCGCCCGGTCCCCAGGTCCTGTTCTTGCAAGATCATAGCAATCCGGTTGCTTACCGGAATATTTGGGTCGTTGAAGAGTAAGTCGCTTGACTCAGGCAGGTCGGTAACGGGCTGCCTTTTTTGTTGCGCCCCGGGTGAGAAAAATCATGTCACGTCGATGGTTGATACTTGTTGGACTTTGTGCGTTACCCGTTAGCGATGTGTTGCTTTGGGCCTCAACCCCTCGCGTGATGAAGGTAGGCGAGTTGCCAAAGGATCGTCGACTCCAGCCTCTCAAAGATCTGGATGGGTATTTTCCGTTTCAGGTCAGTGATACACCCGTCGAATGGCAGCGTCGTGCGGAGCGGCAACGAACGGCGATCAAGGTTGCTTTGGGACTCTGGCCGATGCCGACTCGCCTGCCTCCCAAGGCTGTCATTCATGGCAAACGAGATCTGGGCGATTACACCGTTGAAAAGGTCTATTTGCAGAGCTTCCCGCAATTTTACGTCACCGGAAATCTCTATCGACCGAAAGGGGAAAAGGAGGCATGTCCGGCCGTGCTTTGCCCACATGGCCATTTTCCGGATGGTCGTTTTGGCGTGGCCAGCGATCAAGAGATGCGACAGTTGTTTGTGCAGGGTGCCGAACGATTTGATCAGGGAGGACGCAACTGCATTCAGGCACGTTGTGTGCAATTGGCGCGGATGGGATGTGTCGTGTTTCAATATGACATGGTGGGCTATTGCGATAGTCATCAGATTTCCTACGAGTTAGCTCACCGGTTTGGCAGGCAGCGGCTCGAAATGATCGGGGGAACCCAATGGGGGTTTTTTAGTCCCCAGGCGGAGTCAAACCTTCAAAGTGTAATGGGCCTGCAAACTTACAATTCGATCCGGGTGTTGGATTGGATCGAGACGCTGCCGGACGTTGATTCGAGCCGGATTGCGGTGACTGGAGCCAGCGGTGGTGGCACGCAAACTTTTATTCTTTGTGCGATCGATCCGAGACCCGCCGTTGCCATTCCAGCGGTGATGGTCTCGACTGCGATGCAAGGTGGATGCACCTGCGAAAATGCAAGTTTGTTAAGGGTCGGGCGTGGCAACGTGGAATTTGCGGCCCTGTTTGCGCCCCGACCCCTTTGCTTGTTGTCGGCCAATGATTGGACGGTCGAAATGAAAACCAAAGGGTATCCAGAATTGGCTCAACACTATCGAATGCTAGGAGCCCAAGACCAGATCGTTCATCATCCTCTTTTGCATTTTGGGCACAACTACAATTATGTCAGTCGAGCTCGAATGTATGACTGGATCAATCGACAATTTGATTTGAAACACGAGACGCCGATTGTCGAACAAAATTACGACCTGCTTTCGGCCGATCAGCTCTCCGTGTGGGATGACGACCATCCTCGTCCCGAAAACGGACCCGCTTTCGAGCGGCGTTTACTACGATGGTGGGCTGATGATGCGACCTCCCAACTTTTTGATTTAACGCCGACCGATTCGAAATCACTCGAACGTTATCGAGCGGTTGTATCCCCCGCCATCAACGCGATTTTGGGTCGGTCATTGCCTGATCTCGGGCAAGTGGAATTCGACCAAAAACGAAAAGATAAAAGATCATCACACTGGCTGATTTCCGGCTTGCTTCGAAATCATGCACATGACGAATGCGTTCCCATTCTGTTTATTGCTCCAAATGATTGGCAGGGTGCCGTTGCGATTTGGTTGGATGAAAAAGGTAAGGGAGGCCTGTATCAGGGATCTGCAATGCGTCCTGCAGTTCGGAGACTTGTCGACCATGGTGTGGCCGTTGTCGGTGTGGATCTGCTGATGCAGGGCGAATTTCTTGCAAACGGAGAAACGCATCGGCAAACTCGCCGTGTGAAGAACCCTCGAGAGGCTGCGGCTTATACGCTTGGTTATAACGATTCCCTCTTTGTGAGCCGCGTGCACGATGTGCTTTCCGTCACCGGGTTTGTCTTAAACCATGAACGAAAACCTGATCGTGTGTTCCTAATTGGACTTGATGGCATGGGCCCCTTGGCTGCTGCTGCGCGTGCCCAAGCTGGGGAAGCAATCGATCGAGCGGTGGTCGACACCAGGGGCTTTCGTTTCCAACAAGTCCGGGATATTCGAGATCCGAATTTGTTGCCCGGTGGTGCCAAGTATTTTGATTTGCCGGGTCTGCTCTCGATGTCCGCACCCTACCCAATCTTAGTGGCCGGTGAGGATGAGATGGGAGTCTGGATTGCCAGGAAAACTTTTACAGCCGCCAACGCAACCGAAAATCTGCAATTGCTATCAGGTGAAAATCGTGACCTCAATCAGGCGGCCGTCGATTGGTTGTTGGCAGAATAGCAGGCTCGATGTCTGTAGAGGCATCCTGCGAATAATCAGCGATTGAAGGATCTCTTGGTAGTTTCCATGGAACCGAACTCGGTTCACACCCCTCCCTCACTCAGGTTGATAGGGTGTGACGAGGTAGAACCCAAGCTTGAAGCGCGAACCAGGCGATGAAAAACGCCAAGCCGGCGATGATCTCCGGTTTTGAGAAACCTTGTCGCATGTTGAGGGCCCGTGGATGAATGGGAAAGCGGGGCCAGGTCAGGGGGTCGATCAAGTATTCGACAACGGGGCCAACGGTTATTATGACCTCAATCTGTTGGATTGGCGAGTTCTCGCTTTTGTTTTTCTGAATGAACGGCGCATTTTTTACACGGAGATTCAGCTTTGAACAAAAAACATTCGCACCGGACTTGCGAAGTTTGTATCGACTCGCGTCAGGGGGCTGTGACTGCGCACCAGTTCGGTGCCGATCGAGTGGAACTGTGTGGCAATCTGGTTGAAGGAGGGACAACGCCAACTGCGGGGATGATCGAATCGGTAGCGGCAGCGACGCCGCTTCCCGTGATGGTCATGTTGCGCCCCCGTGGAGGTGATTTTTGTTTCGATCGCGACGAAGTAGGGGTGATGCTGGCTGAGCTGGATTTCGTCAAACGCCAAGATATTGCCGGGATTGTGATCGGTGCCCTCTCGCCGGATGGAAATCTTGATCTACCAACTTGTCGGGCGTTGTGTCGACATGCCGATGGTTTGGAGATCACGTTTCATCGGGCATTCGACCAAACCGTTGATCCGTTTGCGACGCTCGAGCAGTTGATTGAGTTGGGAGTCGATCGTATTCTTACCTCCGGACAGGCGCCTTCCGCCGAACAAGGGGTGCTGTTGCTCAAAAAACTGGTTGAGCAGGCGGACGGCCGTATTTCCATTATGCCTGGAGCGGGTATTTCAGCAGACAATGTAGGTTCGATCATGACTCGAACCGGATGTCGCGAGGTGCATTTTAGTGGGAGCCAGCTTGTTCAGAGTCCAGTGACCTTTCGACGCGATTCGGTGCCGATGAGTGCGGAACGGACGCCCGGTGACGCCTTCCGGCGGATTACCTCTGAAAAGAAGGTCAAATCGATTGTCAGAGCCGTCGACGCATGCTTGAGTCAAAACTGACTTTTCCACCTACACAAGATCCCCTAAAAGCCGTATGCTTCCCGTCACGTCGCTCGCCGAAATCGCGCTAATTGCTGAAAACCGGTCGTCCAACTCTTCAGGTAGTTGGGGCGATCGACTTAGTTCGATCGGGTTGAGGTCAGCCAAGATGAAGTTCGCTTTCTGGTGGCTTCCCGCCTGGTGGGACCAACGCGAGCTTATTTTGAGCAGGGAAATTCAATCGCATTTTGGATTTAGGAAGTGAGGGTCAGGTATGCCAAGAGGAAAGACATACGATCAGGTGACGGGAGCCATTGGCGAAACTCCGATGATCAAGATCAATCGCCTCGTTCCGGATGATCATGCGACCGTCTTTGCTAAATGTGAATTCTTTCAGCCGCTTAATAGCGTCAAAGACCGCATTGGTGTGGCGATGATCGAAGCGGCTGAGAGGGCGGGTATCATCAATGCCGATTGCCATATTATTGAGCCGACTAGCGGTAATACTGGAATCGCTTTGGCTTTCGTTTGTGCGGCGAAGGGATATCGGCTTACGTTGACGATGCCGGAATCGATGTCTCTTGAGCGCCGAGCACTTTTGCGAGCGATGGGAGCGAATTTGGTTTTGACTCCTGCAGCAGAAGGAATGAAAGGCGCGATTGATGCGGCGGCAAGTTTGGTGGAGAAAGACCCTCACGGATGGATGCCGCAGCAATTTGAAAATCCAGCAAATCCTGCGATTCATGAGGCAACGACAGGTCCTGAAATTTGGGAAGATGCAGGGCATCAAATCGATGCAATTGTCGCCGGGGTTGGCACCGGTGGGACCATCTCGGGGGTTGCTCGCTACATCAAGTCACAGAATCCTGATTTCAAGGCGATCGCCGTGGAGCCCGCGGCTTCGCCTGTCATCGGTGGGGGAAAGCCTGGCAAACATCGCATTCAGGGAGTGGGGGCAGGTTTCATTCCAAAGAACCTCGACATGTCGATCGTTGACGAGGTGGTTACCGTGGAAGATGAAGACGCCTTCGCTTGGGGAAAACGCCTTGGTCGTGAGGAAGGGATCATGGCGGGGATTAGTAGCGGCGCCAACATGCACGCAGCAGCTCAGATCGCAGCTCGTCCCGAGTTCAAGGGGAAACGGATCGTGACGATCATGTGCAGTCTCGGTGAACGCTACTTGTCCACGCCATTGTTCGATGGCCTGACGGGGTAATCGCCTGGCGATGATGCTATCAATTCATCGCCTTGGATGTTGTGACGCCACTCGCTCAGAACAGAGCGGCTGTCGAGTGAGTTGGCCGCACCGAGAGTCTCTCTCACGCGAAGGAATTGGCTTCCGAGGTGGTTGGGCCAGGGTCGTCGTCAGAGGGGGGCGGCGGCGGCGTCACGAGCTGCTTGGTGATCCGGCGTAAATAATCCTCGGAAGGCGGGCCATAAGGGCGGAATTTTTCGCTTTGGCCTCGGTCATCGTCATAGAGCAGAGCTCGGAATGGCCCCAGGTGACTGGCGGCTGCCGAATCCATCAGGTTGCTTGAGTCGACCGCACTCATTTGAAACAGCACTCGATAGGCAAAGTCACGCAGTAAGGCCCGCTCAAACCATCGCGTTACGTTGTTGTAGCTGTCGGCCCAAATCAGCACGTGTACCCCCAACGCCGGGCCGTCACGCAGGATTTCAGCGAGTTGACCGGCGGGATTCTTGGGCTCGTCTTCCCCAAAACTTGAAAAACCAAAATCATCCGCGGCCGGTTTAAGTTCGCGGAAGCGGGCCAAGTCGTAGATCAACACATACTGAGGTTCGAACTTTTGATCTGGCTGGTCTCCTCGGTTGCGAATTTGTTCCGCAAGGTTCGTGATGATTTCTTTTGCCTCTCGGGGGCCATGGAAATTGATGTCCAGGGGCATATCGGCCGGTAATCGATCTTGAAATCGGAGTGTGGTGGGATTGTCATGCTCCCCGTCGAGAACGTGGAAACGAACCGACCTAAGCTTCGTCCCGTCTTGTCTTAGCGGGCGCGTCGCGGACAGGCTGAGGAGGCTACTGATGAACATGCCTAAGGCGAGATCTTGGTCTTGTCCAACAATCAGTAGATTGGATCCGCTCTGCGGGCGCATGACCACCGAGGTGGGATCTTTGATCGCCACGGCGGCTCCCAGCCAGGCGCATTCTGTCGGAGTTGTTTCGTTCGAATCGCCCAGACTCAGGCATTGGTTTAGTGTTTGATTTTCACTTGGATCTGCTGCAGCGTGCCCTTCGAAAACGATCGCTGGCCCGTAATCATGACGACTGGTGATTGCCAAATTCTCAATTTTCTGGAGATATTCGCTACGTTCTGCATCTGGAAGCCAGACGACTTGGAACGGATGATTGCCCTCGAACAAGCCATTCGCATCGTTGTAAATCGCTTCTCCAGGTCGACCCAAGAGGCGGGCGGCCGTGTTGTCTTCGCTCAAAATGAGGTGCGCGTCAGCAACGCTACACTGAAGAGCGATCCGAACTGCCATTTGCCCGATTGTGCTGCGAGCTAGCGAATAAGCACCCGCAAGTGTTTGCGATCCCAAGATCAAATGCATTCCGAATGCTCGGCCTTGTCGAACAAGGCGATCGAGCAGAAGCGAGGCTTCGTGGGCGACTTTGTCATCAGCAACAAAGAACTCTTGAAACTCGTCAACCACCAGTAGAATTCGTGGCATTGGTTGAGCGGGATTCGTTTCTCGGTAAGCTGACAAGGACTGTACGCCAGCCGTGCGAAACAGCTCGCCCCGTTTTTGAAGTTCTTCGTCGAGATTTTGCAGGACGCTTAAGCCAAATTCCCGTTCACTTTCAATGGCCACCACTCGGGCGTGCGGCAAACGTAAATCTGCGTAGGGTTTGAATTCGACTCCCTTTTTGAAATCAATCAGATAAAACTGCAGTTGTTCCGGACTATAACGCAGCGATGCATTGGTAATTAACGCGTGCAGTAGAGTTGACTTTCCGGAGCCGGTTTTCCCCGAAATGAGAACGTGTTGGGAAGTGCCTCGTCCAAGTTTCATCGAAAGTTGCTGGGTTGCCCCCACGCGGCCTAGCGGCACGTCGAATTCACGGGCGCAGTCACCTTTCCACCAGTCACTGCGAGCGGGCGTAACGGCCGAAAATGGCACTTCGACTCGGTTCGAGTCTTCGGCATGACGGCCAACAACCTTGATCATCGAGGTCATTGTTTCGTCATCGGGTGGACTATCAAGCTCTAGGGGAAGGTCGACGAGTGTCTCGTCCTCCCAATGAAATCGATCCCGATCCCAAACCAAGCAGTTGTGGTGTGTTTGGAGATCCTCCAGGCGGATATGACGGGGCAGTGGCAGGCTGGTGTCAACACTGATCAACGTGTAGACGCCGCAGCGGGCACCACTGTTGACGATACTGATTAGACGTCGTGCGGACTCTTCTGTGAAATGAGTTGGGAAATTGGCGATGACCAAGACACGAAATGGTTCCGCAACTTCGCCGGCGTGTTCGTTGTACTCTTGGATGGATTGGAACTCATTCCGGAGGTACTTTTGAATCACATTTTCCATGTGCTCGGTCAGATCAGTGAGCCGCTGCTGGATTTGGTTGGCTTCGGTCCAAATGCGATTATTGACAAGTCGTTCGTCGTGGTCTGCCAAATGCATAAACGCAGAGAAATTTTGGCCCAAACCCGTGGGGTCGAAGATGGTGAAGCGTAGTTTTCCTGCCGGGATTGAGACGAGGTAACGCAGCATGACATTTTGCAACACACGAATGGCAGCTTTGCGTCCGTCGTCGTGTGCCTTGAATAACAATGATGCGTTGTTGGGAAACGCCAGTAGCGCCGGTAGTTGCCAGATCGTGGTTGCTTTTTTGTCTTCGCTTCGCAGACCTTCTTCTAAGACCAGTTCGGATGTGCCCAACGGGATCACCGCGGGGACGGTTGCCGGAGGATCCCAGTTCTCAATCTTGCCATCAGGCCAAGCTTGTCTTTGTTGTTGTGATGCGGCCTGGGCGGCTTGCTCGAAAGCAGAAAAGTGTTGAAGTCGGTGCTGCCACTTCGACTGCATCTCCGAGATTCCTTGCAGCCGCTCTTCGTCACATCGTTTTTGCTGATCGGCGAATTGTTGCTTGAGGCTGTTCGATTGTTGTTGGTAATTTGCTTTGCAGGTTTCCAGTTGTGGTAGGAAATGGCTGCGAATGGTTTCCGTGTCTTGGTTCCAGGCGACTTGGAGTTCCTGGTATCGGTGCTGGTAATCCGTCTCAAGTTGTTTCCGTGTGTTGGCATAATCGGATTCGGCACGCGCGGAACGTTGGTTCAATTCGTTGTCGTTGGCTTCTAGATGCTGTTGGTATTGGGAATTGAGTTGCGCAATTGTGGACTCGGTTTCCTGGCGTACGGCAGACTTCGCCTGAGTCAGTGCTGTTTTCGCTTTCACGAGCTCACCATGTAATGATGGCATTGCGTTGCGAGTTTTTGCCACCAGCAGTCGTTGAGCGACGGCACGGAAAACCACGGTCAAAATAATGGTGGTGACCAGCACGGCGGTTAGCCAGGTGAGCCTTTCAAATCGTAAGGCCAATCCGACGGGATAACTAATCAAGAATCCGATTGCGATCGGGATAAAGATTGCCCAGATGCTGTCGATGATTTTCGACAGTGGCCAGCGATTCATCGCCTCAAGCTGATTGCTTGACTGAGTCAGTGCTGATTTGAATCGTTTGATACAGGCAGAACTTCTATCGTCCGACTTTTCGTGGGTCGGGTTGACTGCCTGAAGTGCAAGGCTTCGTTTGTCGAGATGTTCTTGAACCCATTCAATCAACTCTTCCAGTTGAGCAAGGTATCTGCGACATTGGCCTGCGGATTTTTTCTGTTGTTCGTTCGCGGCTCCGGTATCGAGTTGTAGGGAATCGTGAAGTTGTAACCGGGTAGCTTCAAAATCCGATTGCGTATTGGCAATCTCATCGGCCCGACGGCGCGATGCTTCATCCGACGTTTGATTGCGGATTTTGTTTAATTGGTCGACGTGTTCCTCAAAAGCCAATCGAGAGGCTTCCAGCTTCTCGGTATAGCTGGCGTCAAGTAGTGCATGTTGCTGTTCAAAGACTCCTTCTAATTCCGTTGCAGCCTGTTCATGTTCTTGCTTGCCGCCTGCGGATTCACGCGTGTATCGGTCTTCCAATTGTTGGATGCGTAGCGTTACATCGGACGCATCCGTCTGGAGAAGACGGATTTCATCTTGCTGTGCCGCCGTCGAAACGTCATGTTTCATCGCTCTGTGCCTCGCTCTGTCGTCATGGCTGTCTTGACGAGTCTGGGGTCAAATTGATCCTGCCGTACTATCGTTCTAACTCCATCTCATCACGACAATCGCGTTCTGCCTTTTGCAGAGTGTCCATCAGTTCGGCGGCGTGGGCTAGGAGGAGCCGCACGCTTGGGCTGATCGGTTGCAAATGTCGCTTCTCGAATTCCTGCCTTGTCTTATCATTCCATTGCTCACCCGTCTGTTCCCACTGCTGCACTAATTCGCGGGTTGCCTTCTGTAACCGACCCGTGCCACTGCTTAAATCACAGACTGACATTTATCCTTCTTTCAAATTGTTGGGTTGTTTTGCCGAAGAATCCGACCGAACGCGAGCTGCTTTATCACCCTGACTTACCGATCTCTGCTTGGCATATTTGTCCAGAGCTTCAGCCATGCGATTCAGTGAAGCCGCTGCCTTGGGAATGTCGTAATCCGAGAGACTTTGCATTTTGGAGAGTAATCCTCGAAATTCATCAACTTCCTGTTTGACCACTCGTAGCCAATGGCGGGTTTTTTGGATGCGATCTTCGGCGTAGCGGAGTCGGTTACGAGCCACTTCGACCGCTTTTTTCTCTTCATAACAGGATGGTGAATGAGAACCATCGATCTTCAGTTGCTTCATGGCAAGCTGATTTTTGGCCTCATTTAACCGGTTGCTTGCTTTGCGGACTTCAGCGGGCCAGTAGGACGTGCGGTCTTGCTCGAACCATTCGACGGCCCGATGGACTTCGTGTTGCATCACAGCGACGATGTCTTGGACCGTTTCTCCATAGCCTTGCAGGGAAGCTTGGAAACGGCGCAAACTATCGATCGATGAAACGTCGACTTGGCGGTTCATAGTTTCGCTCGGTCAGGACTGTAAGTACTCGTCAATCTGATCTGCTTTTCGAGCCAAATAGGGTACGTGTCGATCCGACACCTCCAAGAACCGCCCGATCATTTTGATATGCTCGTCGAACTGTTCTGTGAATCGTTTGTGTTCCTGGTCACGCCACGTCGATGCCAAGGCAGACATGTCGCCGTTTAAGGATGCCAAGCGATCGCGAAGATCGCTATTGAACTTTTTGAGTTTCCGTGCGAACTGGCGCAACTCATCAGGGTCCACGACTGCCTGTGGCATGTTGGTTGCCTCTTCGTTTGGAGAGATGAGAAAAATGAGTGGAGCCGACCAACGCGGCTGGCGGTTCTCTTAATTATATCGCTCGAATAGCGATTCGCTCAACTTCCTGGCAGATTCAGGCAGTAGGCCGTCTGGCCGGTCGGCCGGATGGACAGCAATCGAGGGGACAAACGTCGTGGCTCGGACCGTCTGTGCCGAGAAAACGGCGTTCCAGGCCATCGTCCAGTCGTTCTGCGATCAATTCACGAATCATTGATACAAATTTGGGGTGGGTTCCCGCCGTGGCAGCTCGCACGAGATTCATGCCCAATTGATCGCATAGCTGCTGTGCCTCGGTGTCCAGGTCGAACAAAACTTCCATGTGGTCAGAGATAAAGCCGATCGGTACGATTATGATATTCCTGGCAGCTTGATCTTCGTGAAGTTGTTGAAGGTGATCGCAGATGTCCGGTTCGAGCCATGGTTGATGGGGCGGACCGCTACGACTTTGATAAACGAGTTCCCAGTCTGAGTGCTGGAGTTGTTCGCTGACTAATTGACAACTTTCTTGTAGTTGGTCGACGTAGCGACTTCCATCTGACATCGCCATCGGGATGCTGTGTGCGGTGAAAAGCAGCTTGATCTGCGCACGATGCTCGGCGGGGAATCGCGCCATCGCATCCGAAACTCGTTCGGCCATGGTTTCCACGTAGGCGGGATGATTGTAAAAAACACGGATTTTGTCAACGACGGGGACGGTTCCCTTCACGCTTTCCTGAGCCTTCAGGATGTCTTCTCGATACTGACGGCATCCGGAGTAGCAGCTGTAGGCAGATGTAACAAAAGCTAAAGCTCGTTTCACACCATCATTCGTCATTTGTTGGAGTGTGTCGCCGAGCATAGGGTGCCAATTCCGATTACCCCAGTAGATGGGTAGCTCGGGACCGTGTTGTTTGAGTTCTCGCGTTAATGCCTCAATCAATGCGCGGTTTTGACTATTGATGGGGCTGACGCCATCAAACTGCTTGTAGTGCTCTGCGACTTCCAGCATCCGCTCGTGCGGGACGTTTCGACCTCTCAGGACGTTTTCCAGAAATGGCATCACATCGGCCTGACCCTCGGGACCACCGAACGAGACAAAGAGGACCGCATCGTAGTTTTCTGACATGAAAGAATTCCGCTGGCGTCGAGGAAGTGTGTAGGACGCGGCGTGTGCCGTGAGAACACGCCGTAAGCGAGGGACATTGTAGGATCTTCACCTGTTCTGACAACCATTCGTCAGGTCAGCACGTTCTGCGCAGCGGTCAAAAATCCTCCTGGCATCCTCCTGGGCCAAAAGCGCCCTCTGGCTCCCGAGCAGCCTTGACTGTCGTGTGCTGCTGATCTTAATTTTTCATAGTTGCAGAGGGTTTTGGGTTCGATTGGCATCTGCTTTAAGGCCTTATTTGTCCTGAGGGCCTCCGTCAAGGCGATCAAACTTTCGCAGTGTCGGAAGCGATAAGGCGGTCAGCGCGACGACAACGATCGTTCCAATGCCGCCGCTGACAACGGAGACCACAGGGCCGAACCAATGAGCGACGACTCCCGATTCGAAACCGCCCAACTCATTTGAGGCTCCGATGAAAACGCTGTTCACCGCCGATACACGACCCCGTAATTCGTCGGGCGTCAAAGTTTGAACGAGAGTGTGACGGATCACCACACTGATGTTGTCAAAAGCGCCGGTGAGAAAAAGCATCAGTAGCGAGAGCCACATGATTTTCGACAATCCAAAGACAATGGTGGCGGCACCAAAGCCAATGACTGCCCAGAGTAAAACGATGCCAGTGCGCCTGAGCGGTGGTCGATGTGCAATGATGATTGCCATCATTAAAGCGCCCGCGGCGGGAGCCGCTCGCAACCAGCCTAGCCCCTCTGGCCCCGTCTTTAAAATGTCTTCGGCAAACACGGGAAGTAAAGTTACCGCGCCTCCTAATAAGACGGCAAATAGGTCGAGTAATAGGGCGCCCAGCACGACCTGTTGACGACGAATGAACTGGAATCCAGCTGCCAGTTCTTGCAGGGTCAGATTTCGCTGAGTGACTTGCTTTTTATAAAGACGCAACATCGTCAACAGAACCACGAAGGTAGCCGCAGCGACCACATCAAAGATGTATACCCAAGTCGGACCATGAAACCATTTAATGAAGAAACCACCAGCGGCTGGTCCTAAGACGGATGCCATATGGAATCCAGTGCTATTCCAAGTTACGGCGTTGTTGAATTCTTCACTCGGTACAATCAGCGGCAAGAGGGCCGCACGGGCCGGTTGCTGAAATGCACGAGCCACACCGATCAAGAAAAGGCAACCGAAAATGAGGCGGGTGTCTAACTGATAGTAAGAGATCAGCGCAAGCCCCATGGAAGCAATGGCTATTAGCGAGACCGCGCAGGCGACAACCCATTTGCGATTGAAACGGTCGGCCACATGTCCGCCCAGCAGGAACAGTACGATGACTGGAAAGAACTGAGCAAGCCCTGCAAGTCCCAGCGCTAATTTCGAATCCGTGCGGGTATAAATGTCCCAACCTACGGCGGTCGTTTGCATCTGAACGCCAAAATAAGCGATGAAGTTACCGATGAAATAGAATCGGTAATTCCTGAGACGCAGTGCCGAGTAAGGGTCGTGTGAATTCATTTTAGCGGTTAGCCACCCATCGTTCGCTCGCGAGCGGGAGATTGACGCGGACGACACCGACGAGGGTTTTGCGTTTGAAGCTCGGTGAAATCGAGCTTCAATCGAGTATTACTTTACATGGTTGAGCGGTGACGATGCTCGTTTCTACGGCATGTGCAAAAGCCATGTACCGAACACCGGTAGAAAAATCGGTGAATTGGACCCGTTCTTTACCCCGAATCGCATTAATGAATTCCTCTTCCACTCGCCAGTCTCCCTGTTCTTCCGGTGGGATGGCGATTGGTTGAAGCACCGAATCGGTGGCATTGGCTGCGAGTAGTTTATCCTCCGGGCCGAACAGGCAGTGTAGAGTCCCTTGGCTTCCGTACAGCTGGATTTGAGGTGCGGGGCCGTGATACGTGGCACTATTCAGATGGTAAGTGGCACTGGCACCGTTGGGAAGTGTGGTGAGAATATTCAGACTGTCGGGTGATCGTACGTCGGTGCTCCGACCTAGATTGGGGTCGAATCGTTGTTTGGTGAAAGTACGTGCCGTGGCAAAGACGTCCGTTGGATCGGGCGTCCAACGAACCAACGTTTCGTGCAAGATTCCCATTGCGAGTTTGTTCAGGCCGTTGAGATTAAGGTCCTGCCGCCAATGCATTTCAGTTTCTGCTCTGGCAGTTGAGCTGTTCGTCCCCAGGACAATAATGTCACGTAGTTCGCCGAGGTGCCCTGCTTTCAACATGCGTAACACTGTTTGGTGGATCTGCAAACCGAATGGGCTGGGCACGATTTGAGCGATCAACTGATGGTTGCGCTGAAAGGCTGCGTTCATTTGATGTGCTTCTGCCAAGTCACGTGACATGCGTGCTTCACACAATACGTGTTTGCCGGCGTCGAGCGCGGCGACCGTGATGTCACGGTGGAGGTAAGGCCAAGTACCGATGACAACCGCGTCGATTTCGTTGTCATGCACAAGAGCTTGCCAGTTGTCGTAACGCTTCGGGATTTTAAACTCGGCCGCGACTGCGGACGTCGATTCTGGTGTGCGATTGCAAACACCGTGAAGGGTTACATACTGACAGGCCCGCAGCCCAGGTACATGTCTCAAACGGGTGTTGGCTCCCAAGCCGACGATGCCAATGTTGATGTTATTCATTTTTTTGAGCCCTTTTCCCGTGATGCGTTCTCGTTTGAATTGCGTTTAAGCCAATCCTGGAAGTCAACATCGGCGAGCAGTTCGGTGGCCAGATGTTGGTAACCTTCATCGAGCGGATGACTTGCGTCACCATACAAAACCGATGGTAAAACGTCGGGGGCCGCATGATTCACCTGATGCGAGCTGAACCAGCGAGATATCGAAGCCCTAAGCTGACTCCATCGTTGCTGACTGTCAGCTTCCAAAAGATGAGCGTTGATCGGCCCCACCAAAACGAATACATCGCATTCGCGAGATTTTAGTTCGACTAGCGTTTTTTGAAAGGCTTCCCATTGAAGTGAATCGTTTAAGTCAACCCAAGGATAGGATTGGCGAGATATACCACGTTCGGTCCAGGGAATTGGTTGGTGTCGCAATTTGTTTTGTGGAAGTCGTGAGGTAATTGTCTGAGGCGGTACGGGAGTGCCTGCTCGTCGTAAACGACCTCGCTGGAGGCTCCAGGTAGGATAGGTGAGGCCAGAGAAATAGATCGATCGTTGATGTCGGACGAGTTGTCGTAACGAAGAACGCTGGAAGACAAGATTTCCGAGTCGGTCAGAAATCGTTGCGTGGTAACAAGGGATCCAAGGATCGAATTGCGGTACCAACGTGGGATGGTTGAAGGGTAGTTCCTTGGTTGTACGAAGGTCACGATCAGGTGAACTTAACCACAGTAAGTTACAATGAAGAAGCACCGGACTCGATTGCACGGACTGAGCGAAATGCTTTACCAGGCCTTCCATGGCGAGAGGATGCATGCCGTTTACGCCGCCGTTGGCGAATTCCAATTGTTCCTGCGAGCGATTTAAATGTCCCGCCAGTGAATGATTGGGCAGCACATATTCGCCCCAAATCACCGAGTCACCGAAGATCGTCACTTGATTTCGAGCACTCGTCTGCTGAGTGAACTCTGAAAACTGCCAATAGTCGTCACTGAGTACTATCGGTGTGCGATAGTCACGTGGAGTGACAAACGAGTCCGTGTTTGCCCAAACCCAGGGAAAGATAAGCCAGAGCGTCAAGGTGAATCCAATCACGGTCAGACTCCCTCGAACGGAAAGGCACGGGCCGATGATCGGTAGAGAAGTTTCGTTTTGAACCAAATCTGATGGGGACATGGTAATTCAACAGGTTGTCAAAAGGAGATTTTAGAACTGGAAGTAGATAAACGGATTGTTGGATTCGCCCGGGACCAGGCTCAAATACAAGACCATGGCGAGGAAGCAGGCGAACTGGATCCAGTGACCGACTCGACTGTCTAACTTGTGAAGCTCGGCCAGTCCTTGGTAAATGAGAATGGAAACCACGAGGAGGCCGCAAAGTAAGGGGAAACCGGGGCGGTTCCAACCCGTCGTGGCGATCCGATTGAGGATTAGCAACGCATCCGACGTCGTTTCGGCTCGGAAAAAAATCCAGGCGAAGCAGACAAAAGTGAACACAGCGACTTGTTTGACCAAAGTTGGCACCTTGTTGCGATACCAGTGGGATTTTTCCAGAGATCGGGTCACGAGGATACCAATCCCGTGCAACGCACCCCAAATCACAAAACGCCAGGCTGCGCCGTGCCAGAGTCCAGACAAGACCATGGTCAAGAACAGGTTGCGATACATCTGGAGTTCTCCCCTGCGATTACCCCCCAGCGGAATGTACACGTAGTCACGAAACCAAGTGGACAAACTAATGTGCCAACGTCCCCAGAAGTCGCGTAATCCGGTTGCGAGATAGGGGTGATTGAAATTGAGCATCAAACGAAAACCGAGCATCTGCGCGACACCCCGCGCCATGTCCGTGTAGCCACTGAAGTCAAAATAAATTTGCCAAGCAAAAGCGATTACCGCTAAGGTGAGTGTAGCGGATTGATAGTTGGATGGATTTGCAAAGATCGGATCGGCATAGTTGGCAAGATAACTGGCCAAGGCCACCTTCTTGAACAATCCGGTAATAAACAAGGAGATGCCGTTGGTTAAGTTTTTTCGCGTGATGGCAGGAGCTGTCTTAAATTGTGGTAGTAGCTCTCGGGCTCGTTCAATGGGGCCAGCGACTAGCTGAGGGAAAAAAGAAACAAAGGTGGCGAAACGAACGAAATTGCGTTCGCGTTCAATTTGGCCTCGGTAGAAATCAATCGTGTAACTCATCGACTGAAAAGTGAAGAAGGAGATGCCGACCGGAAGTAGCACATCCGGACCCCGCAAGGCGTAGCCGATTCCTATCGAGGCCAGGAGCTGATTAATGTTGTCCGTGATGAACGCGGCGTACTTGAAGAAACCCAGCAACGCCAGATTGTTGACGAGGCTGATGATGAGCCATAGTCGTCGCCTTCGGCTTCGGTCCATGAATATCACGCAGGCATAGTCCAGCAGCGTGGAATATCCGACCAAGATGAGGTAGAGCGGATTCCACCAACCGTAAAACACATAAGAGGTGATGAGAAGCCACGGTAGCCATAATTTCGTCGGGCGCAGGGCCAAATAGACCGCGTAGACGACGATGAAAAAAACAAGGAATTCCCAGGTGTGGAACAGCATGCTTGCCGCTGGCCCCGTCGGTGTGTTTTATGAAGATTGGGGCTAATGGACTGCCGGGAGTCCGATGCGTTGACGTTCTTCAGCATTTAGTTGTCGGACGCAACGGAAGCCAAGCGTGTCACGTGTGAAGCAGGCATCGTCAATTCCGGGATTATCTGATGCACGAGCGGATGGCCGGCAGGCGGCTGCACTCGACTTCCAGGATCCGCCACGGATGACGCGCTTTGCGCCCGTGTCTGGGCCTTGGGGATCGTGGGACGGTGCTGCTTGATAAAAGTCAGCTCCGTAGATGTCATTGCACCATTCGGCAACATTTCCCAGCATGTCATGTAACTGGAATTCGTTGGCTCGACGCATTCCAACCGGATCCGTTTGTTGGGTGGAGTTACCGGCGTAACAGGCTTTCGAATCAATTTTCGGAGAAGGTCCGCTGGATAAATCGCGAGTGTCTCCGGCTCGAGCTGCGTATTCCCATTCAGCTTCCGTCGGTAAACGGTATCCGTTCGCGTCAAAATTGCACGCGAATGTTGATTCGTTGTAACAAGGTTCCAAGCCTTCGGCTTCAGAACGGATGTTGCAGAGAATGGCAGCTTCTGACCAGCGAATTTGTTCCACGGGTCGGCGGGGATCTTTAAAGTGGGAGGGATCTGGTTCTTGCAAACGGGTGAGCAGATCCTGTGTGAATTCGTACTTGTCGATTGCAAAGGGCGTGACGGTGACCTGGTGAGGCGGTCCTTCGTCAGGCTCGTTTTGCGAACTCCCCATTGTGAACTCGCCGCCGGATAAGAGCACCATGGGAATTTCCAATGAACTCTTGATTTCAACGATCGAGGGGGCATTTTGAGATGACGCCGATGGGCTCTCACAACCAAGTGTGAGCATTGAAAGGGGAGCCCACAGACAGAGACAAACCGATCGATGCCTTGTGAGCCGAGGATGCACGGCCTGAATGTTCACGATGCAGTTGTTCCTTCTTCAGTTCGTGCGAATCCAATCGGATTCCTTATTCGACGTTTCTGGGGATTGGGTGACTCGAGTGGGTTCTCCTGGCTGATCAAATTCTTTGATGTAGATATCCCAGTTGCCGCAAACGCCCACCATTTCGGCGACTTCGGCGTGGGTACCAGGACCTTTTGAAGCTACTCGTCCGCCCGGACCGTAGCTGAACGTGATGAATCTACCATCCGGTGAAAATTCTGGGTGATAAAGATGCATCTTGTCGTGATGGTAGACGATCCGCGAGTTACTGACCTGAGGTCCTTGGTCCGTGTAAGTGATGTCTGCAACGTTAACGGTGTGGTCGTTGCTGCTCCATGTCAATCGCTTACCATCGGGGCTAAGCGTCGGTCGACAGCCGGATATTTTGAGGTCCACAATGCGGTCACCGTTGACTTCAATTCCAACGATCGCGTGTCCAAATCCCATCCCTCCATGAACAGTCGCGATGATCCAATCTTCATTGGCTGACCAAGTCGGAACGTAAATATGCTCAATCTTTTTATTCGGATGGACCCTTGTTTGTCCATCTACAAGATGATGGAAGTAGAGATATTTGGTGACGTAGTCTTTAATATTGAACTTGGAAAACTCCTGCTTCGCGAAGGCGATTTGTTGACTATCGGGACTCCAGCAAGCATGTCTTGCTCCATCGGCCAGCTTGCGGCGCTCAGAGCCATCGCGGTTCATCACCCAGAGACTTCTTGACGTGTTTCGCCCACTCCCTTCGTCGACAAGAAAACAGATCTTGGTTCCGTCCGGAGACGCTTGGGGATAGAGTTCATGGATATCGTTCGTCTGCGTGATGTTGGTCCTTCCGGTACCGTCCGGATTGATTTGCCAGATGTCCCAATTTTTGTCCGCGTAGGACTCGAACAAGACCTTGTCGGGTAATGTGCTAAGATTTGCACTCGTTTCGCCTCGCGTGGCGTCACTCCCCATGAACGTGGTCGCGATGAAGCAGGCGAAAAGCGGAAAAACTCGCTTGTGCATGGTCTCTCCAGATCGGTTCGAGGCGGCATCCTGGGCGGTAAAAAGGCCCGAGTCTGCGAGGATGACGATTTGGAATCGCGAGACATCAGGCTTGTTACGTTGTATCTGGACCCATTGTAACGAAATAGAATTATTGCGTGTGGGGTGATCAACAATCGGGCGGTTCAGTCCCAATGAAAATGAGCCCGATTGGCCCGTCGTGTGGAGGATACGGTTAAGTTGTCTTGATCTTGGCCGAATCAGGAGCAGGGAATGTCTAGAATTGGCACGGCCACCTGCTTATGATGGGCCCAACGCTGTGAAATCTTCTGGAAATGCATCGTGATTGGAAAGGTCTATGGAAGCTCGTAACCGCGTCTTGATGATTATCGTCTTGTTGTTTGCTGCGCTGGCAACGGTCAACGTCCAGGCTCAAAACCCTAAGCAGGCAGCGACTTCACCCTCCCACGCCGACGCTGACTTTACCTTTCTCGGTGAGTATTACGGCTGTGTTTCGGGGCACGGCATGATTGGTTTACAGGTGGTGCCACTCGGATCCGGCCAATTTTCTGCGATGGTTTATCGTGGGGGCTTGCCTGGAAACGGGTGGGATCGAACAACTCGGTTTCAACTTGCAGGGAAATCGAAGGGAGATTCGCTGCAATTCGAAAACTCTGACCTGCAGATTGACATCCGGGGTGTCTACGCCCAAGTTGAGGGGCCTACCGGCAAAGCGTTGGGCCAACTGCGAAAAATGAATCGACGTAGTCGCACGCTCGGCCTGCGACCTCCTGCCAATGCGCAGGTTTTGTTTGATGGACGTGATGCGGCAGCCTTCAAGAATGCACGGGTCGAGAACGGATTGTTGCAGATCGGTACTGAGCTGATTCCTCGGTTTCGTGATTTTCTGTTTCACATCGAATTCATGGTCCCCTATATGCCCCATGCGAAGGGCCAAGGCCGTGGAAACAGCGGCGTTTATTTGCAGAGTCGCTACGAAGTTCAGATTCTGGATTCCTTCGGATTGGAGGGGAAATTCAACGAGTGCGGTGCACTCTATCGCTACCAGGCTCCGGATCAAAATATGGCCTTTCCACCATTAAATTGGCAAACTTACGACATTACTTTTCAGGCGCCTCAGTTCGACGGAAACGGCCAAAAGATCGCGAATGGCAGGATTACCGTGTTGCACAACGGCGTGGCTGTCCACAGCCAATTTGAGCTTGAGCGAAAAACGGGCGCGGGACGGAAAGAGGGGCCCAAACCATTTCCAATTAAACTGCAAGATCACGGCAATCCTGTGCAATTTCGCAATATTTGGATTGTCGACCGCAGTGGATGCCGACCTCGCTCGATCGTCCAACGTCGATTTCGCTAATCAGGTTCGCGGAGTTTCGTGGGGCTGGTCGGAAGACGCCGAAACTTGCCCCATCGGTTTTAGAGTAACCGGTGTGTCATAATAGACGGCACAGCCACCCGCGTCTGTGACCTCGGCTTTGATCAATGCATTCGCACATCGGCCCGAGTGAAGCCACCCTCCTTTGTCCATCAAGACAACGTCTGGTCGTTGAAGCTGGTTGAATTTAATTTGGACCGTCAGCTCCCCCTGTTCGGAGACGAGAATTGCTAATTGACCGTCTTGGAACTCGGGCGCTGCTGTGGGGTGCACCGTTGCCTGGGCCGGCCCCTCTTGTTCGTGTGGCTGCGATTGTGATGACTGGGTGGCCTGGGTTGAGAGCGCGGCGAGTGTCAACCGAGATGTGCCGTTGTTGTGAGTCAATGCTTCCGGTAACTCGTGAATCAAGTTTACCTTCCCTGTGGGTGTCGCAAATTTCCGATCGGCAAAGATGACCGATTTTGCAAGAGGGTTCTTGATCGCACCTGCCTTTACTTGATCGAGCGTGATGCCGTGTTCCGCCAATCGGGCCAGCAGGCGTTTTTGCCAAACGGTTACGTCGTGGTTGAATTCATCACCAAGACCAACGCGTTGGGCGAGTTCCTGAATGATCGCGTAATCCGATTTGACTCCAGCGGGTGGATCAGTCACCGCTTTCATGGCTGTGAGCCAGTGGTGGCCGTAGGCACCGAGTAAATCATCTTCTTCTAACATCGTGGTTGTCGGCAACACGATGTCAGCATGGCGTGCGGTATCCGTTAAGAACGAATCTACCACCACGGTTAGCTCTCGACTTTCTAATGCATGAGCCACGGTTTTTGATTCTGGCAACATGGCAACAGGATTCGCTGCAGTAACCCACACCATGCGAATCGGCGGATCGGTTTGTGCGAGGATTCCTGGACCGATCAGCGGTTCGGGGATCTTGCGTGGTGCCGAGTCGGGGTCGCTAAAAGAAAAGTCGAAAGCTCCGCGACGTTGGAAATAATAGGAGGCGCCTCCTCCGGGGATACCGATATTGCCAGACACCGTCGCCAACGCATCGATGGCCCTGACTGTGGCCGCACCGAAGCGACGCCTTTGCATTCCCCAGCCAAGTAAGATGGCTGCCGGGCTATGCGCATAGACTTCGCTCAAGGCTTGCAAGTCGCGCGCTGTCACACCTGCTGCCTGAGACCAATCTTGATGCGATTTTGAGAAAACTAGGTTTTGATAAGCTTCAAAGTGGTCGCAGTAACTCGGTGAAACCGGGTCGATTAGGTGTTGTGTGAACAACCAACGCGCGACGCCACACGCCAATGCTGCGTCCCCGCCCGCTCGAGGCTGGATGTAGAGGTCTGCAATTTGATTCGTCTGGTGATGGACTGGATCGATGAGCACGATTTGAGTGCCGTTTTGCTGAGCTTCGCGCAAAATCGGAATCAAATGAATGCTGCTGACGTAAACATTCTTGCCCCACAGAACAATGGTCGAGCTGTGTTGGACATCAAACAGGTCGTTGCTGTCCACTTGGCCAAAATCAGTGGCTTGAGCCGCCTCACCGGCCCCAGAGCAAATGTCGCCCGATTTGACGGTGACGGGACCGAATCGTTCGAAAAAGTAGTCACTCACATGCTTCATAATGCCAAGTGAACCACCGCAACGATAGTGAAGGATCGAGGCCCCTCCGGATTCCGTTCGAAATCGCAGCATTTGCTCTGCAATCTGATCGAGAGCCTCGTTCCAGGAGATTGGCCGAAAATCGTTCCCGTCGCGGGCGAGTGGAGTCAGAAGGCGATCTGAGGAATATTGCCGTTCTAAAAAACGACTTGTGCGATGGCAGAGATAGCCCTGGGTGACGGGATGCTGAGGATCACCTTGTAGACGCGTGATGCGGCCGTTTTCAATCGTGGCGACGATTCCGCAAGCGTCGGGACAGTCGCGATTGCAGGCTGTAATCTTCTGGGTGATTGTGTTCATGAAAATTTGTGTGGGATGGGTAAGGTGCTCACCGATTGTGCAATTGCCGTTGTAGCATTTGCTGCTGGCGCCGGTCAATAAAGTCGATGTTTGTGTGGAGTCTTCATCTTGGCAAAGGTAAGTCAAACGTCAAAAGATTACTCGATGCGGAAGCTTCAGTTTGTTATTCTGCGTAATAGATCGCTTGTGTCCATGTCACGCTTCAAATCATGATATTGAATGCCCCGATTGTGAAAGATACCATGCTGAATTGCTGCCAAACCACGCTGATGCTGGCTATCCTTGCCGTGTTTACTACCAATGGGTTTGCCCAGCATTCTAACGACAATGCACGAATCTTGTTCATGATTGGTGAACGCGAATATAAAACGGAGCAGAGCTTGCGCCGTTTTTTCACGGAAGATCTAGCCCGTCGCGGGTTTCAAGCCACATTTGTCACGGCACCCAGCAGCGGTGCTGACAAAAATGACTTCGCTGGAATATCGGACTCTTTGCCTACGGCTGATCTGCTCTTTTTGAGCGTTCGTCGCCGAGCTCCCAGCTTGCAGCAGCTGAACGCCGTGCGACAACACTTGCAAGCGGGAAAGCCGATGGTGGCGATTCGCACCGCGAGTCATCCTTTTGATACCAAGGGCAAGGCGCCCAAAGGACACGGTGAATGGTTGGATTTCGATTCTGAAGTGCTCGGTGGAAAGTACAGCGGTCACTATGGAGACGAGAAGTGCGAAGTGGTGGTTGTTTCCGATGCCGAGTCAGATCCAATCCTCAAGGGTGTGAAGCTCGGGGGAAGTAGTAAACTGTATCAAGGGAAGGTTACATCGGCAAAGGCAACTCTGTTGGTGAATGGCCGAGTTGAAGGTGGCCCTTGGGAAGCAGTCGCTTGGAAAAATGTTTATGGACCTCAAGCCGCGAAAGTGTTTTATACGTCGTTAGGTATTGCCTCAGACTTTGAACAAACAGGCTTTCGGCAAATGTTGCTTAACGCGATTCGCGATTCTTTGGGAATAACGGTCGATTTGAGGGATCCGATCTGAACAATTAAGCCTGCGCCCTGATAAAGATGAGGTTTGCTTGCAGAATGCGAAAGGGCAGGGCGAATCAACGCGAAATACTGATCGACTGAATCGATTGACCCCGATGACTCAGCATGATCTATTTGATGAATCGTAGCCTGCTCGATCGAGTCCCACTTGTTTGAAAGCAATTGTTGTTTGCTGAGGAGATAAAAAGATGATTCAGATTTCACGCCGCTCTGCCTTGAAAGCCTCCGTTGCTGCCGGTGTCGGTTACTGGACTGGTGGGTCACTTTTGGCGCGTGAAGAATCACCGAATGAGAAACTGAACATTGCGGTGATTGGACTTGGCGGGCAGGGTGGAAGTAATTTGAAGGGTGTGGCTAGCCAAAATATCGTCGCACTATGCGATGTGGATGATCAACGGGCCGGAAATGCTTATCAGCGATTTCCAAAAGCGAAAAAATACGCCGATTATCGGCGGATGTTTGACCAAATGGATCAGCAGATTGATGCGGTCGTAGTTAGCACACCCGATCACACTCATTTTCATCCTTCCATGATCGCCTTGGACTTAGGAAAACACCTCTACTGTGAAAAGCCGATGGCTCATTCCGTATGGGAAGTGAGGCAAATGACTCAGTTGGCTGATAAAAAAGGGGTCGCCACGCAATTGGGAGTTCAGCGTCACACCATTGCGAACGTGCATCGCGTTGTTGAGTTGATCCAGAGTGGAGCGATTGGAGACGTAACCGAATGCCACTGTTGGGTCGGTGGAGACCGGGGTATGCCCGCCGCGCCCAAGGGGACTCCCGCTATCCCAGCTCATCTCGATTGGGACCTCTGGTTGGGACCGGCTGCAAGTCGTAGCTATAGTCCGGATTACTGTCCCTACAAATGGAGATTCTGGTGGGACTTTGGCACCGGAGAGACCGGGAATTGGGGATGCCATATTTTGGATATCCCGTATTGGGCGCTTGGCCTGACGTTTCCAAACCGTGTCGATGCGTCGGGTCCTGAGATTGACGCCCAACGCACACCGAAATCGATGGCTAGTCGGATGGTGTTCCCAGCATCAGAGGGTCGCCCTGAGGTAAATCTGCACTGGTATCAAGCAGCACAAGGTCCTCCGATCTTAAAACAACACAATTTGTCGCATCAGGGTAACAATACGCTCTTCATTGGTAGCGACGGAATGCTGCTGTGTGGTTTCGGGCAACGAAAACTGTATCCCGAGGATAAATTCGCCGACTATGCGGCTCCTGAGAAATCGATTCCTGATTCTCCCGGTTTCCATCGCGAATGGTTTGAAGCCTGCAAAGGCGGAACGCCGGCGACCTGTGATTTTTCCTATTCGGGGCCGCTCAGCGAAACGGTGTTGCTTGCCAATGCAGCCTATCGGGCAAATGGTGGTTTTGATTGGAATGCCCAGTCGCTCGCGGCAAAAGGTAATCCGCAAGCTGATCAGTATCTCTTTTCGAAGTTTCGTAAAGGCTGGGGACTGAACTTGATCTGAGCGTGGTTGTCGCGTTAATGCATTCTGCTCGATTGGCGGAGACGATGCGCGGACATTGCCTTGGCACTTGGTCCGTTACGTGAGGTAATCCATTAAAACGCTTGATTCGAAAACTCCCTTTGTACCCGGTGTTTGGAAATCTTTTTGCATTGGACCTGCATATGACTCGTGTCATTGTGTTCGCGATTGGGCTGGGCTGTTGGTCCACTGTCGCTTTTGCTGATGAGGCCGGAGAAACGTCCTCCTTGCTTGCCTCGGGAGATCGAGTTGTCTTTATAGGCGACTCGAATACCTATGCGGGTCGCTTTATCTCCGAAATTGAAGCTCAATGGCTGAAGCAGTTCCCAGGTCAGTCTGTTGAATTCATCAATGCGGGATTGCCGAGTGAAACAGCTTGTGGACTTTCAGAGCCCATCCATCCGTTTCCGCGACCTTCGGTGCAGGAACGGATCGATCGGGTTTTGGACAAAATGCAGCCCGACGTTTTGGTGATCGGTTATGGGATGAACGATGGAATCTATCACCCGTTCGACAAAACGAGATTTGCCGCGTATCGAAAGGGTATTAGAACACTGGTAAGAAAAGCGAAAAAGCAGGGCGCGAAAGTCGTGCTTCTGACACCTCCTCCGTTTGATCCTTTACCCCTCAAAAAACGAGGTAAACTCCGCCCCCAAGAGGCGGAGGAGTTTAGCTGGATGACGATCTATGAGGATTATGATGAGGTGATGGATCGTTATGCGACCTGGACTCTTAAACAGCGTGCGACGGTGGATGCAGTGGTCGACATACGAAGCCCGTTTGTCGAATATCTCGCGCGAAGAAGAAAGAGCGATTCCAGCTATATGATGTCGGACGATGGGGTTCATTTTAATGGGGATGGCCATGCGATTATCGCTCAGGCAATTCTCGATCGTTGGGGAATTCCCTTGGTGGATGTGTCGCGCAAGTTTCAGGACCAGGTTCATCAGGCACAGATGATCGTTCGCGACAGTGCCGTTTCCCATATCGGCCACAAACGTCCCGGAATCAAACCGGGATTGGATTGGAATTCAGCCGTCGAAAAGTCAAAGCAACTCAAGCAGCAGTTTAATCCATCACCCAAGTCGGGCGGCCTGTAACCGCGTCGCTTGCCTACTCAAGGAATGGTGGCAGACGAGTCGATTAGATTTCCGCTCTTCGGAAATCTGAGTTGTAGACTAAGCTGTAGGCCACGGGGATCACGACCAACGTTAAAGCGGTGGCGAACATCAAACCGAACACAATCGCGCCGGTCAATGGTTGCCAGAATTCGGCCCCGCCAGTCAAATTGAGCATCAAGGGTAACAAACCACCGATGGTGGTGATCGTGGTCAGTAGCACTGGACGAAGGCGATTCTGACCCGCTTCGATCAACGCATTGCGAAGGGGAAGCCCGCCGCGACGAGACTGATTGATGAAGTCAACGACCACAATTGCGTCGTTGACGACGATTCCCGTCAAACTGACCAAACCGATGAAAGATGCCAGGCTGAATGGAAAGGAGCAAATCCACATGCCGATCACGACGCCAATGAAACTGAGCGGAACAGTTAGGAGTACGATAATCGCTTGCCGAAAACTATTGAATTGTAAAACGAGCATCCCGAATATCAAAACCACGGCGATCAGCATGCAGAACAAGAGGTAACGGAAATTTTCGTCACGTTCTTCATTTTCTCCCGTAAACTCTGCACGTACTCCGTCAGAGATCGTACCTGTCTGGCCAACAAAGACTGTGTTGCTTCCTTTGACGGGTTCGAATCCCATCTGTGGCAATAAATTCGCGCGGACAATTGCGAACACGTCGTCAGGCGTCGTGTTTGGTTTCTTAACGTCGCATCGAGCGGTGACCGAACGCGTTTGTTGATAACGGTTGACGGCGTACACGCCAACGTTTCGGGTCAACGCACCGAGTTCTTCCAGCGTCGCTTTTTTTCCTGTGTTACCGGTTAACATGATGCGACCCAGGGTGGAGGCGGCTGACTGATACCTGCCGTCAGCTTGAATTCGTAACTTGATATCCTCGTCGTTTAAATTCAATTCGATCGATTCATCACCGTGGATAGCCATTAATACGGCTTGGGCGATTTGTGTCTCGGAGATATCGAACAGTCCAAGGATGCGCGGATCAGGTTCGATGATCAGTTCCGGATTTTCTGGGCGATAATCGGATCGACAATCGAGGGTCCCGACGGTCTTGGCGAGTTTCCCGGCAAGTGACTGGCCGATATTTCCAATTTGTTCTAAATCATCTCCCGTCAATCGGATGGCGACATCCGAACCTCCGGGGGGCCCTTCCTCGACTTCTTCGATTGAGTAAAGGATGCCCGGGAAAAGATCGAGTCGCTTGTCAAACTTTTCCCGCAGTTCTTCGATGATTTCGGCTTCGTGGCGATTACGATCGAGTGGGGATAGCAGCTGTACCATAATCGTGCCAAATTCAGGGCCGACCGCAGGGTCGTTTTCAAGTCGACTTGCTAGTCCTTCGGAGGAGCCGATCGCCGAGATGAAATGCACGAGCTCACTCCGGCCGTTGAGACGCTTATCTTCAGCCAGTTCTCGCAGCGGAACGGTGAAGATTTCAGCCGCGGCAATCGTCTGTTCTATACTGTTTCCTAGTGGCAATTCGTACTTGATTTCGAACTGGCCGCGATCACTCTCGGGAAAAAATGTGAAACCAATACTGCTCATCATTTGCCCGGCCCAGATGAAGGCCAGCAGGCTGCAGGTCATAACGGCCCAGCGGTGATTGAGCGCCCAGCTGAGAAGGACCAGGTAAGTTTTGAGCAAAAAACGGTGGGCAAAGCCGAGATTTTCCTCGGGTTGTCTCTCTTGTTTCGTCGTTGGCTTGCGTTGCCGGAAAAATTTTGAGGCCAGCACGGGAATCAAAAAATGGTCGACGAGTACGGAACCCAGTAAGGCCATGCTCACCACCTTGGGCATGACTCCCATGAAATCGCCCATCATGCCGGGGACGAGTAGCATGGGAAGAAAGGCTGCCACGGTCGTTAAATCGGCAATGATCACTGGCATGCCGACCTCGCGGATTCCGTTTTTGGCTGCCACGGCTGGTTCTTCGCCCCGCTCTACGTGTCGATAGATGTTTTCTGCCACAATAATCGCACCGTCGACCACCATTCCCAACGCGAGAATAAAGCTGAAGATCACCATGTTGGAGATTGGAATACCTGTCGCGTAGGCAGCGACTAATGCGACGGCCGAACTGAGCGGAACTGCAGTCAACACCAGGAATGAGATTCGTAAACCCATGGTCCAGCCTAGAATGATCAGCACCAACATGGCGCCGAATACGAAACTCGATCCCAGTACGCGAAACATCAATGTGATCTCGTCCGAAGTGTCTCGTGTCGCTGAAAAGGTCACGAACGGATACTGCGGCTCTAATTCTTTGAGCAACGATTTGAGAGCCTGCGCCGTACCGTATGTGTTGATGTCTGATTCCTTGTAGACAACAATGGTGGCACAATCGTCTCCATCGATCTTGGCGACGTTTTTCAGGCGGCGGTGAGTGTCTTGGACGTTGGCGACGTCCATGATTCGAACGATTCGACCGCCATCCTGTTTGACGATTACTTCGCGAATGTCTTCCAATCCACGTAGCTTTGTCTCGTTGCGGACCTGGTAATCAAAAACACCCGTGTTCATCTGACCGCCGGGTAATTCTGCGTGAAAGGATGAAAGAGCGTTTCGGACATCAGCGAGCGTCAAGTCGTATTGCGCAGCGAGATCTACGTTGACGTCGACATGGACCTCGCGTTCAAGGCCACCGAACAGTTGAGTGGTTGAAACCCCAGCCAATGCCTCGATCTCGTCCTGTACCTCTTCGGCGACTTCTTTCAATGCTCGCTGGTCAAATCCTTCGGGCGCACGAATGTTGACCAACATTAATGGGGTGTTGTCAAAATCGATTTTTGTAACACTGGGTTCAATGTTGCGAAATATGTCCGGTAATTCACTGCGGACTTCATCGACCAAGTCTTTCACTTCACCGCGCGCCGTGTCCGCATCAACACCGTCAAGAAACATAACTTGAGTCACACTCGATCCACGCATGCTGGTCGATGAAATAAAGTCGACGTTGTTCAGTCCTGCCAGTGCATCTTCGATCTCTCGAGTGATCTGCACTTCAGCTTCGGTGGGAAGGGCGCCCGGATAAGGAACGGCAATCATGATCACCGCCGTACTAATTGCCGGTGCGAGTTGTACGGGAATTCTGATGGCAGCAAGCAGGGCCATCGCCAGTACGAGTACGGTCGACACGATGACGATACGCGGATGATCAATTGCGGTGTCGGTGATTTTCATCGCTTAGATGCAAGTATCCTGTTGCTGCGACATGGGTGGCTATAAGTTGTTGGTGGCGATGCTCGTTGGAGTTTCAATCAATCGACGGAAGCGGCCCGATTGCGGCGAGACACCGCCGGCGTTGTTGTCTGATTTTCGATGCCCACGATGCGGACGCGGCGATTTTGGACGAGTCGATGTTGCCCCTTTACCACAATTTTCCGGTCGTCGACGGGCATGTCTGGCACGATCAATGCTCCGTCTTGTTCGATGTAACGTTCGAGCGGGACGCGCTTCGCCTGGTAGTCCGCTTCTGCTCCTAAATTGAAGAACAAATAGTGCAAATCCGATTTCGACTGGTGCACGGAATAGATAAAAGGTTGGTCGCCTCGAAACATCACGCTTGGGATCGGAACTTGGTAGCCAGTGATTGAGTCGATCACGATTTGAGCGAGGGCAACCGAACCTGGGCGCAGCCCACCATCTTCATTTTCCAGCAGGATCTCAACTTCAAATAAGCCCGTTTTGTCATCGGCCGTTTCTCCCACGCGAAAAACCTGACCGATTCGCTTCGGCCAAGGAACACCATATCGATCCGTTCCCATCAATTGGACGTAAGCTTTGAAGATGGCGTCGCCTTGAGGATTGCTTTGTCGCAATCGTTGACGTTCAGTTTCGATTTCGTGGATGCGAGATTCGGGGACTCCCACGACGAGTAAGACGCGGTCGACTTCAACAATTTCGAACGCGGGTGCATGCATGTTGATCGATTCCCCCTCGCTCACAAATCGTTTGGAAATTCGACCATTACAAGGGGAGACCAGCGTCGCATTCTCGAGATTTTTTTGTGCGGTTGCCGTTTGTGCTTCAGCGACTGCCATGTCCGTGACCCGCTTGCGGAAATCGGCCTCCGAAATGACGCGGTTCTCCCTATTTCTGAGTTGTTTGGCTCGTGTCAAATCCTCTTGTGCCTGTTCCATCAGCGCCGTTCTTTCCTGGACACGTGCTTGCAGGATATCTTTGTCCAAGATAGCAAGTACCTGTCCTTGGCGAACGGTATCGCCGTCATCAAGGCGCTTATCCGCCTGGTTGAGTCCGAGTTCTTTCACACGACCGCTGATCTCAAAGGCCATCAAATAACGCTCGAAAGGGCGAATCATGCCTGAGTAGGTGTCAAGAATCTCAATCGACTCGGGCTTCAAATCGCGAACGACGACGGGTGCGGCTGCGCCAACTGTGGTTTGTTCGGGAGGCAGGTCACCCACCGTTTCAGTTTTTTTCCCTGACTTCGTAGCGGTGACCCACATCACGGAAAGTGCAAAGCCCGTGACAAGGATCATGGCGACCAAGCGACCAATGGCAAGCGGAGATTGTGTCTTCATAGGGAAATGGTGGAATCTTCGGAAAGGTGGTGGAAAGTGAGTCCACGAGGTCTATTCTCAACGAGTTGTAATATAGTGGTATCTTTTCTTACTGACGAGTGGAACGTACGGAGGACGCAGTTGCTGGAGGGACTCGATTCGGGGAGATTACTTGTTTTTTTATCGTGGGGAATCTTTCGGTCTGAGACCGTTTGCGTGGTGAAATGCGCTCACCGTGTCAGTTTTGCTCGAGTCGTCGAACCACGACTCGATTCCCCTGGATCTTGATGACCCGTACCTGTTCGCCCGCATCGACGAAGGTTCCGTCGGAGGTTACATCGAGATAATCCTCTCCGAACGCGACTTTGCCCGCCGGTCGAAGTGGTGATTCGGTAATACCGATCTGGCCCACTTCAATAACCGTCGCTGTGATCTCCGTCTTGGCTTGTTGGGTATTGAGCGATTCGGAGATCGCGGTTTTTGGTGGGGCAAGTGTAAATCGATTCAAGACAGGAATGCTTCCCAGTCGTGTGGTGATCCACACTGCTGCAATCAGGAAGACGAGAGCAGCACTGATTAGAATCAACAAACTCTGACCGAGAGAGTTCAAATCGCTACCTGTTTCTGGGATCAAGAATGGTTCGCTGGCGAAAACAAGGCCGAGGGTGAACAGGGTGATCCCGGTGATTCCCCAGATGCCAAATCCAGGAATGACAAATAATTCCACTACAATCAGGGCGATGCCCGAGATACAGAGAATGACTTCGAGCCATTCGGCTGTTCCTCCGAGGAAACGACTCCAGAAGAACAGACCAAAACAGATGGTTGCGACCAGACCGCCGATACCGAGTCCGGGTGAAAGAAATTCGATATAGAGGGCGATCAACGCCACCACCAACAACGCGCCCGTCATGAAGGGGTTATTGAGTATCAACACGGCCTGATCGACAGCATTCCACTCCAAATCAACCCACTCTTTGGCCCGGTAGCGTTCTTGAAGCTCTTTTCGATCCGATACATTGGCGTCTGCCAGATCGAGTTCCACAGCACGCCGCCCATTCACTTCCAGGAAATGTGCCTTGCGAGATTCGAGCACTGGCTTGATGATTTTCCATGCCTCGGGAGCATCACTTGCGTCGATCTCTGCTTGGGACATAAACGTTTGCTGGCCAGTGTCTTCGTTTTGAACCTGAAAGACTTCCAGATCCATATCGACCATCGCTTCGGCGAGGGCTGGAGGTCGATTTTGAGATTCGGCCAAGTCTCGAACACGTCGAGCCAAGTCGGTACGTATTTTTTCCGGAGCGTGGCGAAAGAGGAAATCTTCGCGCATGAATACGGGGCCCGCGTCGCCAAACACGGCTTGGGGTCCGAGTACGATTTCATCACAACCGAGCGCGAACAGTGCGGCTCCGCTTAGTGCCTCACGCGGAATATAGGCAACTGTGCGGGCGAAGGG
Source organism: Pirellulaceae bacterium (assembly GCA_029243025.1). Classification (NCBI taxonomy): domain Bacteria; kingdom Pseudomonadati; phylum Planctomycetota; class Planctomycetia; order Pirellulales; family Pirellulaceae; species Pirellulaceae bacterium. The sequence goes on from JAQWSU010000055.1 coordinate 178,057, forward strand.
TAGATCGCGCAGTTTGGCTGCAATACGCATGGTCGCCTCGACCTCTCCACCGGGACTGTCGATCTCTATCACCACCACATCAGCCTTCAAGCGTTCTGCCTCATCCAGCTTGCGATAGAGGTATTGTTCGCTGAGCGACTGGATCGGGCCGTTGAATTCGATCAAGACGACTCGCTCGGGAGCCGCCAACTTTTCCTGGGCCGATGCGCTCGTCCGGCTGGATGATCCTAAAGCGATCATCCAGATCAACCAGGACAGTATTTTTATGGCCGTTACAGCATCGTTAGCGATCATCGAGATTTACCACTGGTCGGCTGCGTAGATGCGTTGAGCAGCGATCCATTCATTCTCCTTCGGTCGACACTCGAGGCCGACAAAGCCGTCATAGCCAAGCTCCTTTATTTCTTGGAAAACGCGGGTGTAATTCACTTCGCCCGTCCCCGGTTCGTGACGGCCCGGATTGTCAGCCAGTTGCAAGTAACCCACGTAATCGAATCCTTCTCGTAGCTTCATGCAAAGGTCGCCCTCCACGATTTGCATGTGGTAAAGATCCCAATTAATTTTCACGTTTGGCGAATCAACCGCTTTGCAGATATTGATTGCGTCGCCGCTGCCGTAAAGGCAATGTCGTGGATGGTCGCGAGGATTCATCGGTTCGATGATGATTGTTTTTTTTCGCTTTTCGCAGAGCGGAGCGACTCGCTTTAGGCCCTTGATCGCGGCCGTGTGCATCTGGGCCTTGCTCACGCCAGGGATGTCGTTGCCGATGACGACGGTAAACAACGAGCAGTCAAGCTGATCTGCCACATCACAGCTAGTTGCGATTTTTCGCTCAAACTTGTCGTGGTCAAATTCCGGGTTGTTCAGTTCAGTGCCAAATCCCCAAGCGGTGAATTGAGACACGGCCATTTTTTTGTCTCGGAGTAATTGGGCCGCTTCCTTGATCGGTTTGTTTTCGTAGGGCCAAAACTCAATGGCAGGAAACCCCATTTCAGCGGCAGTTGAGATCTTTTGCAAGAATGGCTTGTTACCAAACCACATTTCGACATTCACTGCAAAAAGTGTGTTGGGGGTCTTTCCGGGTTTCGCGACATCGGCCGCTCGCGTTTCCGTTGGGCGGATCGCAAGGGCTGCCGCCGTGACTCCAACGCTCGTGCCAATGAATGATCGCCGTCCCAGACCTTTATTCGGTTTTGACATGTCTGATTCCTGCTGGTGAAAGTGACGTCTCATTGTAGTTGGATAACCAGTTTCCGCGAATGCCCTGATTGTAATCGAGCGAAGGGTAACCGTTCGACGGCTTGCGTCGTAGCGGAACGTCAGCGATATTTGGAGCCAATTCAGCCATGTTGTTCCAACTTTTTTCCGAAAATCTTCTGCGAGCGACCTGATGGAACTCGAAAAACTCACGCCGCCAGCAACGTTAGGCGAAGGTCCTTGCTGGCACGAAGGAGAACAAGTCCTGTACTGGGTCGATATTTTGGGGCGGAAGTTGCATCGCTTCGATCCTGCCGGCGAGAAAGACAATCATTGGGAATTCGACCAGCTGATCGGAACCGTTGCACCCCGAGCTCAAGGTGGATTGATCATCTCTTTGGAAAACGGTTTCGCATCATTTGACCCTTCCTCCGGTAAGGTTGAACCCTGGGAGTCTGTCGAAACCTCGCCGGAAACCCGTTTTAATGACGGCAAATGTGACCCGGCCGGTCGATTCTGGTGTGGGTCAATGGATAAGGCCGAGGAACGCACCCTGGGTATGCTCTATCGCGTGACTGCCGATCATGTCGTGACCAAGGTATTGGGGCCCGTCGGTATTTCTAACGGAATGGGTTGGAGTCCGGATCAAACGAAGATGTATTACATCGATTCACCCACCCGAAAAGTGTTCGTCTTTGACTATGACGCTGCTTCGGGTGAAATCATGAATCGGCGGCCATTGTTCGAACTGACAGAAAAAGACGGGTGGCCCGATGGCATGACAGTTGATCAAGATGGGAAAATATGGCTTGCCCAATGGGCGGGGGCTTGTGTGACGCGTCGTGATCCGGAATCAGGCAAAACGCTTGATCGCATTGATACGCCAGCACCCCATACCTCAGCTTGTTGTTTTGGTGGCCCTGATCTTACCGATCTTTACATCACAACGGCGCGCAAGGGATTGTCCGACGAACAGTTGGAGCAGTATCCCGATTCGGGATGTCTTTTTCGTTTAAAGACATCCACGAAAGGGAGTCCAACTTATCCGTTTGCTGGGTGATCGTCGCACGCCTACCGCATCACCCGACGATGATGGGTTAGCGGTCATTTCGTTGGTACGGTTAACTTGATGTTTCGGTAGGCAACGGCTCCGTGATCGCCTTGGAACATCAGTGGTCCGGTGGCTGCTTCGCCTTGGCCGAGATTCCCGCCGGTTGGTTGCTTGACTTCGACGTTTTCCTGGATCAGTTGGCCATTCAAGAGCACTCGCTTGAAGATCCCGTTTGCTATCTTCTTGTCGCCGTCGAACCGTGGGGCTTGGAAATCGATTGTGAACGTTTGCCATTGACCGGGAGCTTTGGCTGCATTTACGCGCGGTGCTTCTGCGCCGTAGATGCCCCCGATGTCGCCTGCTCCAATCTTTTCGCGACCGAAACTATCCAAGACCTGGATCTCATAGTTGCCATGCAGGTAAATGCCTGAGTTTGATCCTTTGGGAACCATGACTTCAAGTTCCAACAAACAGTCACCAAACTTTTCCTCGGTGAAAATGTCAACTCCCCCTGCCTTCAAGTTGACCAGTTGGCCAGTGTTCCCTTTTAACTGAAGCTTGGATGGATCGTTTGGGGCCAGCGTGACGGAGCCAGCTTGCCAATGGCTACCGGTTGGCCGTTTAAGTTTCCACCCGTCAAGGTTGTTTCCTCGAAACGGCTCGATGGTGGTAGTTTGGGTGGGCGAGTTACGCAAGCTTGCACTTGGAGTTGTATCTGCGTTGAGATCGCCCAGGGCAAATTGGATCCCGGCTAGATAATGTTGCAGCACCGTCGGGTTCCAGAAGATGTGGTCGTTATGACCAAGCACCGTATAGAACACTCGTCCCTTTCCAAAGTCACGGATCCAGCTGATTGCGTAATCATTATCAGATCGAGCGCCACGACTGACGTCGAATTTGCTGTTGTCGAGACTGAGCAAAACTCGCAGCGCGTCTCGGGAATAAGGTTGATAGCCGTTGTAAGATGCGTTTTGAGCGCGAGGGCCGAATTGATAAATCTCATCTTTGACCTCAAAACCATTTTCGGGATCGAACATGCCGGTGAGCGGGTGGTTGGGCGAATCGACCTTCAGTGGGACATTCGTGTGCCATGGATGGCTCGTGAACCAGCCCCCGATCATATCACCGTACTCTTTCCAACTGTAAAACGTGTCGGATGCGGAGTGCGTGCCGACTAATCCCTTGCCATTTTCGACAAACGATTGAAGATTTTTTTTGCGTTGCTCCAACGTCTCCTTTTCCTTGTCGGTCAGGTCACCCTTGCGGGGCGCCAGGCAATCTCCGGTGGTATTCAGCATGATCACCGCGTCAAACTGTTTGAGGGTATCCGCATCGAACATGGCCGGGTCTTCTGAATGCACCGCCGTGTAAGCTCGTGTCTTGTCGCCCATCATTTGAAAGGCTTTGACGCCCGTCGGAATCGAGCCGTGTCGAAAACCGAGCGTCTTGCTGAAGATCAAGACGTTTCGCGGTTGTTGGGGATTTGCAGCAGCTTCAACGGGCAGACCGTCTGCGATCTTCGCAATCACGTCAGAGCTGACTTTTACTTCAGCTTGAGCGTGTGGAATAAAATGAGAAGAGATGAGTAGCGTTGTGGCCGCAAAGATACTCGGGAATCTCATCGTGATGGTCTTTCTAATGGTGGGGTGAACGGGGCGGAATATCCTGGGTTGAATTCGAAAGATTCTTTCGCTGAAGATTCTTTCGCTGCTAATTATAGCTCTCGCGGAAGCAGAATGCGCCTGTCTCGCGGCGGCAGACAGTGCGTTATTGACTGGAGCCGAGCAGTTTCTTCGCGGCAGTAAGAAAAAATGGGTCGATCAGCCGGATTTTAGCTGCCGATTTTCGAGCAACTCGCGATAAATGTCCTGCAGTTGTTCTGTCCGTTGCTCGAAGCTCAGTTCCGATTCGACACGGCGTCGAGCTGCCTGGATCTGTTTTGTCGTTTGGCTTTCGTCAGAGAGAGTTTCTCGAATGGCTTGACTCAATGATGCGATGTCACGCCGATCGGTCACGCGACCGTGAACCCGGTCTCGAATGAGTTGACTGGTTCCTCCGGCGTCGGTGGCGACCACGGGGATTTCCAAAGCCATCGCTTCGACGACCACCGTTGGTGTACCTTCGTAGTCAGAGGTTTGAACGAACAGGTCAAAGGCTTGGTAAGTTTGTTTCATGTTGGCACAATGTCCTAATAAATGACATCGATCCTGGAGATGACGTCGCTGCACATCACGGCGAAGTGAATCCAGAAGACTGCCTTCACCGGCGATCACCAATCGCAGCCGGGAATCGGTTTGACTCAATTGATCAAAAAGTTCGACAAGGAGATCGAAACGTTTTTGGTGTTCGACGCGGCCGGCAGCACCCAACACAATATGCTCAGGAGAAAATCCAAGCTGTCGTCTCGAGATGAGCCTCGCTTCTGCGTTACGGGAGAATTCATGAGGATCAATGCCATTCAAAACAACCCGAATTCGCTCTGGCTGGGATCCGGAGTTGATTAGCGCGTCACGTATTTGATTGGAGACGGCAACGATACCTGGAAAGGTCCGAAGAACCAATTTATCAGCAGGATAGAGCAGGTGTCGCTCTCGAATTTTGTCCCCCGTCCAGCCATGCGAGGTGGCGAGTCGAATAATGTTCTTGTATCGGCGGTTGATCATCGTGGCGATGAAGCTTGCCTTGTAGTCGTGCGAGTGAATAATGTCGGGCTGGAAGGCGTCGGTGATTTGTCGGATTTTTTTGAAGATCGTTCCATCGAAAGGCCCATGATGCGTTTCAGTGTAGTGCCTAAGTCTCAAGGCAGCGGCTCGATCCGCCAAATCGTATTCCCGATCATCGACGTGGTGCATGAAGCACACCGCCATTTGTACCCGATCGGCCGATACGCACGCCGCATTTCGAAGCATGATTTTGTCGGCCCCTCCACCCGCTCCATCAACCGCCCGTAAGGCTAATACTCGAATTGGTCGCAAGGGAACCGGTGTGACGTTCCTGATTCTTCGATGGAGTAATGTATGGCTCATGAGGATGTTGGCTTCGCAAAAGGAGGAGAATTAATGTCGCGGTGTACGGTTCCAGGAATGGTTTCGGAAGCCCAGTAACGCGAGTAAGGAAATCGATGCGATTTGGGCCAAAACCAATGGCGTGTGCAGCAAATATTGAAAACGTCGTGGAGATAGCCCAAGCATCCCGATACCTGCGAGGAGGTAAAGGCCGTAAAGCGGCAGTAAGCCGAGTGCCGCAGCGGCGAGTTGGATGGATCGATCAGTCGGTACCCACCAACACAACACACCCGCACCCAGTTGTACCGCCAGGAGGTGAGTCAAAACGAGCGGCCGACTCGTGATTAATAAGGTCCAGCCGAGATCTGCGATCCGAAGATTGCGATGTTTGATCCCCTCAAAGATTAACGGTAAAGCATTGGAGCGGCTCAAACTCAAGTTGCCACTTGCCCATCGCGTTCGCTGAACGCGGAGTTCTTTGGTTGTTTCGGCATTGATGCATTGGACGAGCGCATTTCCAATAAAATGAATTCGTTGATGCTGTCTTGCCAGTTGAATTGTGAATTCAGTGTCTTCCGCACAAGAATGGGAAGACCAGCCAGATGATTCCAAAATCGAACGATGAAAAACCATCCCTGTACCAACGAGCATCACGGATAATCCAAGTTTCGATTTGGGAACAAAAAAAAGATCGTATTCTAGCGTTCGACCTACACTTGCTGCGTAGCTGATCGGACTCGCATCGGGGTTAGATGCGCGATGATTGGCTTGCAAGATGGACGCACCTTCTTGCAGGAAGCTATCCATGACTCCCAACGCGTTTTCATCCAGAGGGCTGTCAGCGTCGAGTACCATGAAGGCATCATAGGGAAGAGCGAGCAGACGTTGGAAAGCCCAGGCGAGTGCGAAGCCTTTCCCGTGACGATCTTTGTCGTGTCGTGTCAAGACATCAACGCCTAACCGTTGGGCCAAAGCAGCCGTCTCGTCATGGCAATTGTCCGCAATGACCGTGATGTCAAATTGGTTGGGAGGATACTTCGAGGCCTGGCAAGATCGAATTGTGCGCTCAATCACCTGTTGCTCATTGTGAGCCGGGATCACGATCATGAAACGGTGTTGGGGAGCTTGCGCAGGTAACCGCGATTCCTGCAGGCCGCAACCCCGTGCGACGACCAAAAATAGGTAGTAGCACACGATTGCGTACGATGGCAGTAGTAAGCCGATCACGAATGTGAGTGTGAGTCCCATACCAAACCACAGCAGCGATTCGGCAATCCGAACGGATGCCGAGCCTAAGACCACGAAGGGCACGACGAAAATGTGCCTTTGGTTTTAGCCTGATTGGTAATGGGAAAGGATCAACTGTTCCGAGCCTCTCGTTCACCGTTTGTGACGGTGAAAGTCCGGAAAAACGTATCCTGACGACGATGCGGCCTGAAATTGGCCCTGTTGGCAGTGCCGCTTACTTCAAAAAACTTTCCTTGTAGCGGACGAATCCTTCCATGGCCTCGTACTGGGCTAATCCGAGTTGGTCAAACAATCGGGCCGTATCCGCGTTACGGGCCTCCGCTCGTTGCCAGAACTCTCGCATGTCAGGGCCGGGAAACAAGGCGCGATCCTTTTGTGATTCGTGTTTGAAAATGGCTGCCCTTTTTCTCGCGACTTCTTGCGGGCTCAAGGGGACCGCCATTTCGATTTGATCTGGACTCCATTCCTGCCAGGCACCTCGATAGAGCCAAAGTTCACATTCCTTGAACCAGTCGTCATTCTTAAGATCGTTGCATGCTCGTAAGATGGCTGTCAGGCAGGTCCGATGCGTACCATGCGGATCGCTCAAGTCACCGGCGGCGTAGACTTGATGCGGTTTAATCTCACGCATCAAATTTACGGTGATGTCAATATCATCGGCGTTCAATGGTTTTTTACGGACTCGCCCGGTCTCATAGAACGGAAGATTGAGGAAATGCAGATTCTCGCGAGGCACACCGCAACATCTGGCACCTGCGACTGCCTCACAACGACGGATCAAGGCTTTTGTCTGTTGGACTTCGTCGCTGTCGACTTGTCCGGCTTTCTTGTTCTTTAGAAATTCTTCAATGTGATCTTCGAGTTGGATGGTGCGCTGCAGGTCGATGTCAAAGTGGCGGTTGAATTCGGTTGCGAACTCGATAAACCGAATGGCATCGTCGTCGAAGACAGCGATGTTGCCAGAAGTTTGGTAAGCGACGTGAACTTCGTGTCCCTGATCGACTAAGCGAATCAAAGTCCCGCCCATCGAAATCACATCATCGTCCGGATGTGGCGAGAAAACGATAACCCGTTTGGGGAAAATCGAATCAAAGCGTCGGTTACGATCGCCGGGTTGCTTTGCGTGTTCTGGCTTACCACCAGGCCAGCCCGTGATGGTTCCTTGCAGATAACGGAACACGGATAAATTAATATCGTAGGCGGGGCCTTTCTCGGCGAGCAGATCTTGTAGACCTTGTTCGTTGTAATCTTGATCGGTCAGCGCGAGAATTGGTTTTTTGAGTTTCTCCGCCAGCCAAAAAATCGCCCGTCGGGTACGATCCTCAGGCCAAGTGATGTGGCCCACCAGCCACGGACATTTGAATCGTGTGAGTTCCGAGGCAGCGGCCGTGTCGAGAATCACTTCCGCATCCGAATGCTCCTGTAGAAAACTTGCGGCGACTGACGGGGTTACCGGGCCCTCGACCGCTTCGGCCACAATCCTCGCTTTGTGCTCGCCGAAAGCCATCATGATGACCTTGCGTGCATTTAAAATCGTGCCGACCCCCATCGTGATGGCACGCCGAGGCACGTTTTCCTCGCCAAAAAAATCACTAGCCGCGTCGATTCGAGTCACCCGATCGAGCGTGATCAGCCGAGTGCGACTCTGCTTACCCGATCCCGGTTCATTAAAACCGATGTGACCTGTGCGTCCGATTCCGAGCAGTTGGATATCGATCCCGCCAGCTTGTGCAATCTTCTGCTCATACTCTTCGCAGTAGCTGAACACTGTTTCGGGAGGGGATTGACCATCCGGAATGTGGATATTTTCTGGCTTGACGTCGATCAAGTTGAAGAGATGCTCGTTCATGAATCGAACGTAACTTTGCAGTTCGTTCGCTGCCATCGGAAAGTATTCGTCCAAGTTGAACGTGATGACATTTGCGAAGGAGAGTCCTTCTTCGCGATGCATGCGCACTAGCTCGTTGTACACGCCCACTGGCGTTGATCCCGTAGCGAGACCGAGCACGCAATGCTTTCCTTCAGCACTTCGACTTCGAATGAGAGCGGCAATTTGTTGAGCGATTGTCGCCGATGCATCCAAAATGTTAGGGAAAACGGTGCAACTAATATTTTCTCGAATCGCGAGCTCTGATGACGTTTGTGCTGACATAATTGATCTCCATCCCAAAACCGATGATCGCTACGATTCAATTCACGCGGAAGTCCAGACGATGAAAAGCAGGAACTGCGCCGTCTGACACGTCCGTTAGAAATTGCCCATGTTCTCAAAGTCCGGTAGGTGTCAAGTTTTTCTAACGGAAAGCAATGATCAGGGATCCCGTTGTTCACTACTGTTATTGGGAATGGGAGCGAGTCCCGAAGCCAATCGACTTGCCCCCGTGCCCCCGTGCCCCCGTGCCCCCGTGGGCCGGCAGATTATATCGATTTCCGACCTGTCTCGTTAGCCGTCGACCGGCACTTTCTGCCCGTTGGGACGCGAAGTCTTGTTTGACTGTCAGACAGACTCGTTGGGGGCGCCTTGCACGTTTTGGCGAAATTCGTCACCGGATTAACTGAGTTCATTTGGATTGTGGGCTCGATAAGTCAACGAATCTTTGAAGAAGTGGTAAAATAACGTCTCAGATCGATGTTTCTTTGGCCGGTGGTCAAAATCGCCCAAGCGACTTTATTTGCAGAATAGCCAGTCCGGTTATCATAGAATCAGAGGATGCGGCGGGGCCAGACGCTGCAAAACATGAGTTCAGTAATGGGACGATCGTCATGATCAAACGGAATGAAGTTGCCAAAACGGCTAGAAAGTCGCGGTCCAACGCGTTCACGTTAGTCGAACTGTTGGTGGTGATTGCCATCATTGCCATTCTGGTTTCCCTGCTCTTGCCCGCCGCGAATTCGGCTCGCGAAGCCGCGCGTCGGATTCAATGTACAAACAAGATTAAGCAAATCGCGACGGCGGTGATCAACTACGAGAGCACCCATCGCCGACTGCCAGCCAGCGGCCAAGTGGGCGAAAACTATGATCCCAATGTCGGTTTTGGGAAGTACGATCCACAAACGGGTAAGATGACAAGTTGGGCTGTCGCCGTTCTCCCGTTTTTGGAAGAAGAAGCACTCCATCAGCGGTTTGACCCGAATCTAAACGTCCTGGAGTTGCCAAGCCGACCTCAAGCGGTCCATGTGGATGCCTACGTCTGTCCAAGCGATTCAGCAGCTGGACGTGTTTTTAAGCATCCCGATTTGACCAATTCTGTTCCGTTTGCAAAGGGCAACTACGCCGCCTTCGTGAGTCCTTTTCATATTGATCTCCAGGTTGAGTATCCTGGCGCTTTAGGAGGTGGCCGTTGGTCGCGCGACGGAACAAAGCGGATCGGCCAGTCCTTGGTGAAGGTGCGCGATGGTTTGGTAAAGACGCTAATGATCTCGGAGGTCCGAACCCGAGATGACCCGCGTGATCAGCGAGGCGCTTGGGCACTTCCCTGGTCGGGATCCAGCCTGCTTGCCTACGACATGCATCATTATCCTCTCAGTAATCGTCCCTACGAACCGTGGCTCTACACGCGGCAGGGTGCACAGCGTCCAAACAATCGCGGTTTTAACGTTGATATGCTTTACGACTGTCCGGACATCGATAAAGCACAGTTCGAAGGGATGCCGTGTGCCGAGTGGGATCGTGATTCGGCTAATTTTTATCTTTCCGCCGCTCCTCGCAGTCGCCACATGGGAGGAGTCGTTGCTGCTGCGATGGATGGTCATGTGCAATTTCTGTCGGATGACATCGATGACGTGGTGATGGCGTTGTTGATTAGTATCAACGATGGGCAAAATGGTCGGATTGACGAATTGACTCGCTAACGGATGCGGTGAGATCCCGCCAGCTTTCGGAAAGCTTTATGTTGAAAAGCACATCATTTGCCACCGGCCTAATATGTTTCGGACTCGCACTCCTCGGGTTATCCTACGCTTGGCCCCTGTTCGTTCCCCAAGAGTTGGTTTGGTCAAAAGAGCAAGCGATGGAAAATTCGGACGCGTCTGCCGGATTGCATGAAATGACTCACATGGCCGCCCATTCTGACATCAGCACGGATTCGCCGGCCAAGAAGGAGCAGATGAAACTGCAATTGGAAAAGGCGCAGCAACGATTCAGCGACTCTCGGGCTCAACTTGATCGTGCTCGTAACGTACGGCAGACAGCGGCCCAGGTTTTACGCTGGGGAGGGATCTCGCTGGCCGTCATCGGCGTTATTCGTTCCCTGGCGATTCGTACTGGGGGCGAGCAAAGACGGCCGAGGAAACGACGGCCCCGAACGAAAACGGCCGATCGTGCTTGATCGCCGACTGAAGAGCCAATCGGTGCGCCGATTTCAATCCGAGATCGCTGCCTGAAGCATACGTTCGACAGCCTCCCGACCACTCATGCCGAGCTCAATTCCAAGTTTGGCCGCTTGCGGGGTGCACCCCACGATCTGGGCTTCGAACAGATCCTCCGGTTCGCAAAGCGGATTGCTGGGCGTCCCCTTGGCGATAGCGATTGCTTGACCAAATTCAGCGGGTGTGGTCAGGTCGTAGATGCCGCAGCCCACGATTCCTGCCTTGGTCAAGATCGAACAATATTGTCCTTGATGCCAGCGATGGCTCATCCCGATCGCGGTTCCGTGTTCGAATTGGAGTGTGCGATGGCTGGTGCGAGGTAGCTGATTATCAGGCATGGGTTTTATTCCTGGTTTGCTTTCGGTGTGTGGAGGTTGGGTTGGGTCGGACGAAGTAGGTAGGCACCTGCTTTGACTGAATCGCCCAAATCTTTGGACTGCCACGCTAGCCACCCTCCGATGCGGTTCTGGTCGTCAATGGTTCTTGCCGTACTGAAAATCTCTTTCCGGTCGAACTCGATAGGCTCCAGTTCTCGCGTTTTCAAACTCCAACGAAAAGCGGTTGAGCCACCATTCGGTCCCGGAGGATCATCACTTATTCCAATCGCGATGCCTTGATTATTGACGTCGGTCACGGTGGTGCTTGCATCACCAGGCAGAGGCTTCAACAGACTTACGCCGGTATTCGGCTCGTAGACAAAACCCATGCGCTTTCCGCGTTGAGTAACTCGACCAACCACCATGCTTTGGTTATTGATGTTGGCGAGATGCACCGCAGAATCGGTTGCGTTACGACCTTGCCAACGTCCCGCTTTGTCCCGTCTCCAAATGCGAAGCTGATTGCCCGACCCATCTTGTTCGTCGTTTTTGGCCACGCTGGCAGCGGCCGATCGCCCATCGTCACTAATCACGACACGACCTGCCGAAAGAAACGGATTGTACATCGCGACGGTTGGTAGCAATTGGCAAATCCAGTCGTCTGCTCGGCGTTGCCAGACGCAAGGTATGACTCGAGGTGGATCCCGTCCCACAATGAAGCCACTTACAACACTGCCGTCTGCCGAGATATCAAACGCGCAGCTATCCCGGAATAAGGCGGGCGGGTGGAGGGCCTCTAATTTATCCGTTTTCCAATTCCATACAAAAGCTCTTTGACTCCCCTGCGGATGCCCCAGCGATCGGACCGCAAAGCCGACAACTAGACCTGAGTGGCTGAGCTTGAAGGCGTTGACCGTCGTGAAGCGATCCAGAATAGGAATCGGCAGAGCTTGAGTGTTTTCATTTGGTAGCACGAAGCTTTTCAACGCGGTACTAAACTTGCCGTCCGCCACTTCTCGTTGAATCAGCTGATCACCTTCAGGTGTCAGATCTTGCACTTCGGCGAAATAATCCGTTGGCGATGCGGTCAAGTTCGATTCATCGGCATCAAGGCGGGAAAAGGTTGGCAAGAGTAACACCACGGTAATTAGCCATGGAGCGTTGATCAGCAGGGGCGTTTTCCGCCCGAACCGACGAACCGCTTGGAAGATGTTGGAGCGACTGTGGCTGGAAATATTGCGGCTGTGTGGAGTTCGAATTGGCATAGCCGCTCATTGTAGACAAACTGGTGGTTTGCTCGAAATCCCCTCAGACGACTTCTTTTCGGTCCTTTGCATCGAGGGCTGCGGCCAACGCCGCGGACGTTAGAGAAACGTGAGCTGCTTTGGGATTTTCGTAACCACCGGCTTGGAACGCAGTGACGAGGTCCGCGGAGTCGAATTCACCATCGCAATTCCAGTCTCCTTGTGCCCAGCCGGAATTTCCAGCTAGGTCGTCCTCGTAATGTCCATTTTGAAAGACTTGGACTAAATCGCTTGAATCAAAAACCTGATCGAGATTTGAGTCGCCGAAGGTTGAACCGAGTAATGTGTCAATCAAGTATGCAAAGTCGGCCTGGTTTGAACTACCGTTGTTGTCGAGATCAAGTTGTGAGTCCCGAGGATTTTCATTGATTCGCCGGCAGAATAGGTCGACATCCACGGTGTCGACCTTTTGGTCGCCGTTGAAATCACCGGGAACCAGCGCGGATTGGCGGAAGGAATAGTAGCCAATATCGATTCGCGTTCCATCCGGGTCTGGAGAAGCCTGGGGATCGCCCTGATCGATGGCCGCTGAATCTGGCTGCAGTCGGAAATTATTTGTTGTTGCGTCAACGAATCCGGGTGGAGACGAAAGGTTGCCCGTTCCGCTGCCGTCATGATTCCACAGTTGCCCAAGCAGCGAATAGTTAATGTGTAGGTCGGCTGGATCGTAGTCTGAACGAATGAACTGTCCCCCGGGATTGACGTGCAAGATCGAATTCGAGATGTCGTAACTAATTAACACGTTGGGATCGGGGGAGCCTTTGTCGCGTGATGAGATCGCTAAGTCAACGTTGGCGATTGTCGATTGACGAATGGTGGTATCTGGCGTTGATGAACCAGAGCCTTTTGTTTCAACGCCAATTGCCGAATTGACGATTAAGCCCCGTTCGATGGTCACAGCGCCATTGAACGCGCTGACTGCTTTGTCGGCCGCATCGCGAACAATTGTGTCTCGCACCGTGACGATTGAGCCGAGGGTGTCGATCGCGTCGTCTTGAACCCCGGCCACCACCGAGCTGTTGATTTCGATTTGTTGTCCCGATTTTTGCCCATGCAAATAGATTCCGTCGTTGTCGTCCACCTTGCCATTGTGATGGAAACGTCCCGCCATATCTGTGATCCAGCTGTCATTGAACGCCAGTCCCGTACCTTTAATTTCAGGTCCCATGACGGCGCGGCTCAACAGGGATCCCGTGATTTCCAGTTGCCCTGAGGATGCTTGTAGGATTTTTCCATTGATATCGGAGATTGAGCTGTCTGAAAGCGATAGAAAACCGTCGTCGCGAAGGCGCAACGCCGGGCCCGTGTTGGTGTGGCCTCCCCTTGGGGATGAACCCGCGCGAGTCAAAAAGGTATGGTTGAACTCCACGGAGCCGCCATCCACGTCGATTTGTCCCCAGGGTTGACTGGGGTCAGCGGCCGTCAAGGTGATCGGTTGTTCTTCGTTACCAAGCGATCGTAACGTGCCTTGGACGACGATTTGTGTACCGGTTTGGCTGTCGGCAGCCCCATCGAGCAGAATGAGGGAGCCGGCCGCGATCGTCAACTCGACTCCTGTCGGGATGATTAAATCGCGTTCGATGCGGATGACTCCGGAAACCGTCAGGTCGGATTCGAGCTCCCCCGAAAGGTTCTGAACGGGTGGCGCGACCAACGCTGACAATTGGACGCTGGTTGCTAACTCTCTCCATTGAGCCTGTAACGTAATGTCCACCGCATCCTCGAGCGTGACCAAGGTACTGCCGCGGCCGTTCACCAATTGAAGCGGTTCAGCTGTAAAGCTTCCTTCGCTACTTGTTAGCTCAACCGTGGCGTCCCACTGATCGCGTGCTGTTTCTCCTGTTTGATCCGCTAGCTCCGCATGGATCAGTACGGGGACTCCGGGCAGAAAGTCATTTCTCGCCACCAGCTGCAGCGACAAGTCGGCGGCTAGCAGTTGTCGTTGTTCAAGAGATTCCAGTTGAAGGCGTCGTCGGTTTGAAATTCTATTTTTCATGATCTAATTCTACACCGAAATGAAAAAATGGTTGTCAGATTTGTCAAAGCGAAAAACGGATTTCAGCCAAGGTTCAATTTGAACTGTTTTGCTCCGGTTTTTGAATCTTGCAGCCAGCCAAATTGGTCTTTCGGAAAAGTTTTCGCAAAACGTGCAAGGTTTCTGACAGGCACGGCAACCTTTAGGTATTGGTTGTTAATGTCGTGACCATTCAGCAACGTTATCCGTTTCAGATTCAGAGGAGTTTCAAGAAATGTATAGACGCGTAATCGCCCTGTCCGCTGCGTTAATCGGGATTCTTGCTGGTGGTTCTCTCGCCTTGGCGCAGGATACACACCCGCATGAGGCATTCAAAGCTTTTCGAACCGATGGCAAGAATCTGTTCGTGGCTACTCCCGATGGAAAATGGATTCGAGTTCAACCACGAGTCCAAGAAAATAGCAACGTCGACTCCGATAGTGCACCTCACGCAACTCGGTTTGTATCCCAGCAAAAGCTTGGCGATTACTACATCGGGCTGGCACTTGGAGATGTGAGCGATACTTTGCGATCGCAACTGAAATTGGATGATGGAGTGGGGATTGTTGTTGCAGACGTTGCGGATGAAACTCCTGCTCGTGAGGCGGAACTGATGCAGCACGACGTTTTGGTTCGAGTTGACGGTGAGCAGGTTGTAAGTCCGCAAATGTTAATCGACGCAGTACAAAACGCCGGTGGGGAAGATCGCACGATGCGTGTGGAGTATCTGCGAGCTGGCGAGATGAAAGAATTGGAACTCAAGCCGCAGAAACGCAATGCGGACGATCGAGTCCAATTTCCACGTTCGGTAGAAGCTACGCCGGAGCAAGAACAAGCATTTGCTCCCCGCTTACCCGAGACGGGCCAGATTACCCCTGAGTGGATTTTGGAGAATCTTCAACGAGGTGGAAACCAGGCCGAACTCCAGGAGCAGATCGATCAAATCCGCGAGCAGCTCGAAGGCTTGCGAGGCGTATTGGAAGATCAATCGGGCAACGAATGACCCATCGTTGCCCGAGCGATGGGAGACTTGCGTCTCTATCGCGCAAAAGCTCGAGGTTGTGCTTCCCGTGGCCAACCTCGAGCTTTCTATTGCGCCTCAGCGCAGGAAAAGTGATACGCTGGTTGGTGTCGAAAACGAGTGACATCGACGGTTTGGTTTAGACATCACATTGTTGAAAAGCTTCTTTTAGTCCCTGGTAGGGGTTGCGTGTGGGAATGAACTCTTGACCGACGAAGCCTGAGTATCCTGCCTCCAAAAGCGCCTTCATCACCGCTGGATAGTTGATCTCTTGATCTTGATCCAATTCACCTCTTCCCGGATTACCCGCGGTGTGTACGTGGCCGATGTAATCTTTGTATTGGCGGATTCTGCGAATCACGTCGCCATCCATGATTTGCACATGGTAAATGTCGAAGAGTAACTTGAGGCGATCAGACCCAACCGCCTTGATGATATCGATGCAGTAATCCGTGCTGTCACCTTGGTAGCCGGGGTGGCCTCGCATCGGGTCCGAATCGTCGCGCGTGTTGAGCATCTCCAGGCAGATCGTAACACCTTGCTTTTCGGCGTAACCAACAATCTGTTTAAACCCTTCCACACAGTTTGCAGCGCCTTCTTCGTCCGAGAAGCATTCGCTGTCAGGATTTGTCGGGTCCTTGGCACGGAAGCCGGTGAAGGCGATTACGTTGTCGTACCCGTTAGCTGCAGCGGCATCAATGGCTTCACGAGTGGCTTTCAGAACCATCGGGTGAAAGTTGGGATTGTTGTAACCCCGCATAAAAGCTGGGCCAGGCTGAATCTGAGTCCCCACAATTGCACAGGTAAGTCCGTGTTGTTTCAGGGTTGGAAAAGCATCGGGGGATACCAATTCCACACTTTGGTAGCCCAGTTCACGAGCCACGGAACACGTTTTCGCCAAATTCCATTTTTCGCCCCGAGATCCAAAGCACCATTGGACGATTGACTGATTGATTCGGCCGGTCGCCTTGTTCTGATCGTCGGCGATTGTTGGCGCATGGCTGATCCAACTTGCTCCACCGCCAACCGTGACCGCTGCTGCACCTTGCAAGATTATTCGGCGACTGACATTCGGGTTTTTGGACGGTTTGAGCATCGCATACCTCTCAGGGAAGGGGGGATTTGGAATCAGGCGTCGTCTTGATTTGGAGGATCCACTGCTCGATTTGTGCGGTGAGTACGTCGAGAGGGACCGAACCTTGCAGCAGTAATGCGTCATGGAAGTCGCGGATGTCAAAACGATCTTGCAGCTCGTTTTCGGCGAAGGAACGCAATTCACGAATCTTGATTTCACCGATCTTGTAGCCTAAAGCCTGGCCGGGCCAAGCAATATACCGGTCAACTTCGCTGCGAATGTCGTGCAGCGACAATGCCGTGTTATCGGCCATGAAGTCGATTGCTTGGGCACGTGTCCAGCCGAAATAGTGAAGACCCGTGTCGACGACGAGGCGGCAGGCACGCCACATCTCGAAGGTCAATCGTCCAAAGTTACTATAGGGCTCTTCATAAAATCCTACTTCGAGCCCGAGTCGTTCTGCGTACAATGCCCAGCCCTCGACGAATGCAGTGAACGAGGCAAAACGACGATACGGAGGTACGTCGGGCATTTCTTGTTGCAGTGCAATTTGCAGGTGATGTCCCGGAACCGCTTCATGTAGCGACAAGGCTTGTAAGTTATAAAGCGGGCGGCTTTTCAGGTCGTAGGTGTTGAGATAATAAAAGCCCGCTTGAGAACCATCACCGGGCGGCGGCATGTAGTAAGCGGAAGTCGTTTGAGGTGCGATATAGTCCGGGATTTGTTTGAGTCCGTAAGGCGTGCGGGGCAGCTTGCCAAATAATTTGGGAAGCTGACCGTCCATCTGTTTGAGAATAAATGATGTGCGGGTCATCAGTTGCTCAGCCGAAGTCGGCTGAAACTGCGGTGCTTCACGCAGAAATTTTACAAATTCGCCAAAGCTACCTGCGAATTCGACCTGTTTGATCACCGCTTGCATCTCACTCCGAATCCGTTTTACCTCGGCAAAACCAATTTGATGGACTTCTTCGGGTGATAGTTCAAGTGTGGTGAAGCGTCGCACGCGATGTCGGTAGAACTCACGACCGCGCGGCAGGGCGGATGCGCTGATGGAACCGCGTGCTCCCGGGACATATTCGTGCGCCATGAAATTGAGGAAAGCAGTGTAGCCCGGCACAATGCTAGTTTGAATCGCAGCGAGAGCGGCTGCTCGTAATCGGTCTTTTTCCACCTGCGGAATGGTCGCGGGTAACTCTTTAAGTGGCTCGAAGAATAAACTCTCTTCGGCTTGTTTGACGAGATGGACTTCGATCGGATCGCGAAATCGTTGCAGCACGACCGACGGCAACGTCAGTCCTTGCTTGAGTCCTTGCCGCATTAGCTGAATGTGACCGTCGGCGTAATCTTTGAATCCTTGAAGCCGAGCAATGTAGTTCTCGAAATCCGCCACCGTTTCCAGTCGCATGCGTCGCCGTAAATCAGGAAAGGAAATGTGGAACCCTGCTCGATTCGTAATTGGGATCAGGTAGGCACGGAAATCTCCCTCAGCGATTTCGGTGGCTAAGAAGCGTCTGAGAATCTCGAAATTGATTGGGTTGGCGCCCGTGAGGTCGCGCTGGTTAATTTGACCTAGGCGGTGTTGAAATTCTCGGTAGGCCGCCTGAGCAGAGAGCGAATTTGCTTCACTGATCTTGGGTAACTGATGGTCAAATCTGCGATCGCCGGTCGATGTTGCCAAGAGGGGATTTTGCCGAAGTCGGAATTCCCAGATCTGATCGCCCAACGTAGAGAATTTGTCATCGACCGTTTCAGCAGGGCTCAGTCTGCCCATGCATACGGTCAAGAGAAGGCCGCCGAAGATCGATAGGAACGGTCCAACTCGCGTGCGAAACATGGTCAACACCTACTGGAAGAAGCGTCAAAGGCTCCCATCGTTTTAAGCCATGAGGAAGCATCGATGCAAGTGTTGTCAATCGCCGTCCAGGCCTGCCGAGCAAACGGCAGGCTAGACGGGGCACGCTGGGGATGGAGGTTACGGGCAGCAAGACGGCGAGTAGCAGGGCTCAATCGATGCCAAAAACGATGTTGATGGTTGCCGTCAATTGCTGTTCACCGGCGGCGATGGGCACGGCCGAATCAGCCATGGCGCGAGCGGCCATGAATTGGGGTCTCGGTGTGGCAATCGCTGCTTCACTGATCGAGATGACGGGACCCACTTTGACGCCCATGGCACTCGCATACAAAGCGGCTTTGCTCGTTGCATTCTTGATGGCTCGGTTTCGAGCTTGATTGAGCAATCCCTCGGGCTCGTCGATTCCGAAGGTGATTCCATTAATACGGTTGCTGCCAGTTTTGACAAGCGCGTCCAATACACCTCCCAAGGACGGCAGGTTGTGGACTTTGACGGTCAACTGATTCGACACTCGATAGCCGACGATTTCAGGTTGGGTGCGCCCCCGATCATCACGGCGATACTCCGGACTGACTGAGAAGTTGGAAGTTTGAATATCTTTGGAAGCGATTTCTTGTGTCTTCAATTCCTTCATGATTCGTTGCATGATTTCGGTGTTCGCCTTCAACGCTTCGCCCGCCGTTGCTGCCTGCGTGATCACACCCGTGTTAACGCTTGCCACGTCCGGAGGAGCTGATGCCGAACCGCGACCGGTGACAGAAATGGTGCGTTGGGCAACCGTGTCAGCGGCAGCAACTTGCGACAAGAAACAGGCCAACAGGGTTGGAATCAGAAAAAAACGCATGGTGATCTTCTCCGTGAAAAGGTGAAATCGCGACATTTGAATTGCGTTATATAAGCTTAGACGCGAATCGATTTCTTCGAGTTCCATCTGGAATTTAGTAATCTGTACAAAACCCCACTGGCTCGCTTGCAATCGGGCCGTACGGCAAAAGTAACTCACATTCATCGCTGCGGCGGCACGGAGTATAAATGGTGTCCGCCGCTTTGTGCCACCGGCTTGACAGCAAGTGGGAATAACTGATTTTGCCCGATTCGAGGATCTTATGTCGGAGTTGCCAACATCGGAACTGCCTGAGGAATTCGTAGACCGACTCCGAGAAATTATCCCGGCGGGTTACCTTGAACCAGTGATGGCGAGCTTTGCAGAGCCGAAACAGGTTAGTTTTCGCGTCAATACCTTATTGACGGATGCGGAGGCCGCGCTGAACGAAGTGGAGAAACTTGGGGTCGTCTATCGCTCCGTCGATTGGTGTCCAGAAGCTTTTTCTGCTAGGCCAGAACGACGACAACACTTGGTCGATTCGGCCGCCTTCCGGGAAGGGAGAATTTATATTCAAAATTTATCCAGCTTGTTACCCGTGCTGTTACTCGATCCTCAGCCCGAACAGGCCATCTTGGATCTTGCCGCCGCGCCCGGTGGGAAAACGCTCCATCTAGCTGCTCGAATGCAAAATCGTGGCCGGCTCGCCGCCGTGGAGGTGGTGCGAGCGCGTTACTATAAAATGTGCCAAAATCTGAGGACGGGAGGGGCGTCGATGGTACGCACCTTTCTCAAAGACGGACGTGTCGTTGGCAACAAAACTCCTGAGCAATTTGATCGCGTGTTGTTGGATGCGCCCTGCTCCTCGGAAGCACGGTTTCGGCTCGAAAGGCCTGAAAGCTGGCAGTATTGGGGAGCCCGCAAGATTCGCGAGCAGGCACGGAAGCAAAACGGACTGCTGAAATCGGCCGTCAGAGCTTTGAAACCCGGCGGTCGATTGTGCTACTGCACTTGCTCGTTTGCCCCGGAGGAGAACGAGGTCGTCGTGGATCGATTACTGAAAAGGGAAGATTCGATCGAAGTTGTGCCGATTGACTTCCCGGCGGAGTTTCCCACCGATTTCGTCCAACCGGGACTCGTGCAATGGCGCGATCGATCGTTGTCACAGCAACTCCTACATGCCCGTAGAATTTTGCCATCAGCCCAAATGAGCGGATTTTTCTTATGTCTCATCGAGAAATCTGAACGGATTCAACCCGCTCCATGGCGGAAAAAACGGCGTTAAATCGCTGAAACTTGGGCTGAGGGGGGATTGAAGCGGTCACAGCTCGGGCGCGCTCGTCTTGCCGCTGAAAAGAATATTGCAATGTTTGGGGTCTCTGAATACACTGGGGATTACAGGCATTTTTTGAGTTCGAGATGTTCCCCGACAGAGGGCTAGAGGTAACGCCAATGACGACCAACTTAAAGCTCCTTTTAAACTCCCTGGGCATTGCCCTTTTCTTTGTTTCAACGGCCGCAGCACAAGTTGCCGATCCGCTTCCGTTGACTCCCGAATCGGAACCTTCCTCCGACGGTCTTTCGATTATCTATTCCGTAGAAACAGGTAACCTTGCCGTTGAAGCAACCGGTGGTACCAGTTTGACAACGATTCAGATCGACAGTCAGTCCGGTTTATTTAATGGAAACTGTGTGGGATTTTACGGTCCCTTTGACGTGTGCTCGTCCGACAAGGTGTTCACGATTAACACCGATGGATTTGAGACGCTCGACTTCGGCGATGTGCTCGAAACTGGGCTTCCGTGGGAAGAACTGGAAGCCGATTTACTGGTAAATGGATCTTCGAGCGGCGGTGGGTTTGATGTTGGCACGGGCCCGTTTTTGGTTCATGCAGGAGTTCCTGAACCTTCTGGCCTCTTTGGCTTGCTAACGGGTATTGGATTGTTGCTTGCTTGGCGACGAAAATCGGCGTGAAGTGGATTCGTCTGATTGATTTGAACAGTTGTAAGAATTGAAGCCAAAGGCCCGAACGCATAGTAAATGCGTTGGGCCTTTTTTTGTTGGGAGTGACGTGATTTGTATTCTTGATTTACGGCAGGTGGGCCGTCGGATTCCAACGGCTGATGGATGGTTGATTCGTGATGTGAGCATGGAGTTATCTCCGTCTGAACGCGTGATTGTTTCTGGCCCTTCCGGATCTGGAAAGTCGGTCCTTTTACGTGTCATCGCGATGTTGGACCCCTTTGAAGCGGGTGATATCCGTTGGAATGGTGAATTGGTTACCGATAGTGAGGTGCCCCAGTTTCGTTCGCGCGTGATTTATTTACACCAAAGAACGCCGATGTTTGACGGAACCGTAAGCGATAACTTGCGGATGCCTTTTCAGCTACAACAGCATCAGGGACGTAAATACGATGAACAAATGATTCTGGGCTGGCTGGAAGTGGTCGATCGGGATCTGAGTTTTCTCGACCGTCGGACTGCCGATCTGTCCGGTGGGGAACGTCAAATCGTTTCGCTGCTTCGCGCGATTCAATTGAAGCCGCAGGTTCTGTTGCTTGACGAACCTACTTCCGCTGCTGACCAACGTACGGTGGCGTCGATCGAACGGGTTGTACTCAATTGGTTGGAGCAAGAGACGAATCATGCATTGATTTGGGTGACTCATGACTCGGCGCAGGCCGAGCGAATGGGACAACGAGAATTGCAGATGGACCGTGGTCGAATAGCAGAGGTGACGAGCAAATGAAGGCCGAATATATCCAGTTGTCCTATTTGCAAGTCATGATGGCCACGATTCTGATTCTCGCTAACGGACTGATTTCGCTGTTCTTGCGACTCAATCTCGGGCGACGAATTGTCATCGCCTCGATTCGGACAGTCGTTCAATTGTTGCTCGTTGGCTTGGTGTTAGATCAAGTTTTCGATGTTCGGAGTGTGTTTCTGGTTCTGGCCATGATGGGGGTGATGACGGTCATTGCCGGTTTCGCAGCGGTTCGACGTACCGAGCATCGTTACTCCGGCGTCTGGTTAAATACGTTTCTCTCTGTGTGGGCCAGTTCTTGGATGATTACCGTTCTGGCATTGATCGCCATCGTTCAGGTTGAACCCTGGTATCGGCCCCAATATGCCATACCGTTGTTAGGGATGGTGTTGGGGAATTCACTTACCGGGGTGTCGCTTGGTTTGGACAGAATGGGAGACGAACTCGTGCGGGGACGCGATACGGTTGAACTCGTGCTGGCATTGGGAGGAACATCCTGGGAAGCTGCTCACCGCCCGATCTCCACTGCGGTTCGAACGGGCTTAATTCCCACACTCAATTCGATGGCGGTGGTGGGCATTGTGAGCCTGCCCGGTATGATGACGGGGCAACTCTTGGCTGGCGTAGATCCCATCGAGGCTGTCAAATACCAAGTGGTCATGATGTTTTTGATCGCCTCCGGCACAGCCCTGGGGACCGTGTCCGCCGTCCTCCTCACCTATCGGTCTCTCTTCAATAGCCGTAATCAATTCGATCATTTGGCACTCACGTCGACGGTCCGTTAGTGCAACTGGCGAGATTGCTCTGCTACCAGCACTTCTTCTTTGACAACGATCTGTCGGCGGGGGGCTACGTAGGCTTGCGAGTCGAGACTAGAATTTAGAAGATTGAAGAGGCTGCCGTTGGCCACCTCACCCTGTGATTCCGTTTGTTTTCCACCAAGGCCCGCCGATGTCTTCTCCTGTTTCCAATCAGCAAATGACCAAGAATCTCACGATCGACGAAGCGAAAATTGAAGAGATTGCCGCAAATTATCCAACCCCATTCTACCTCTATGACGAGCGTGGTATCCGCAATACGATGCGGGAGTTACGCAGCGCTTTCGCATGGTGTCCGGACTTTCGTGAATATTTCGCGGTGAAGGCAACGCCAAATCCCCGAATCCTCGAGATTCTCAAGCAGGAAGGATGTGGAGCTGATTGCTCAAGCTTTATCGAACTGGTGCTTGCCGAAAAGGTGGGGATTACGGGCGACTGGATCATGTTCACCTCGAACAATACGCCTGCCAGAGAATACGAGAAAGCCAAGGCTCTGAACGCTTTGATTAATCTCGACGATCTTACCGGTATCGATTATCTGCAGGAAACCATCGGGTTACCGGATGTCATCAGCTTTCGCTACAACCCGGGGCCTCTGCGAGAAGGCAATGCGATCATCGGGAATCCGGAAGAAGCGAAATACGGTTTTACTCGAGAGCAACTGTTTGATGGTTACAAAAAATTGAAAGAATGTGGTGTGAATCGCTTCGGATTGCATACGATGGTCGCTTCGAATGAATTAAACGCTGATTTCTTTGTCGAGACGGCACGCATGTTGTTTGATGTGGCAATCGAGTTGATGCAAAAACTCGACATCCGTTTGGATTTCGTTAATTTGGGCGGTGGAATTGGCATCCCATACAAGCCCGGTGAAGTGGCAGTTGATTTAAAATATGTCGGCGACAAAATTGAATCGTTGTACAACGAGTTGATCAAGCCGGCCGGCCTACATCCGATGAAGATCCTGATGGAAAATGGCCGCATGATTACCGGGCCGCATGGCTTCCTGGTCACTCGGGCCATTCATCGTAAGGATATCTACAGAAAGTACATCGGCGTCGATGCATGTATGGCAAATCTAATGCGTCCGGGTATGTACGGTGCCTATCATCACTTGAGCGTGTTGGGCAAGCAGCAGACGCCTCATGACCAAGTTTATGATGTGGTGGGTTCGCTTTGTGAGAACAACGACAAGTTTGCCATCAATCGCCAACTTCCTGAGATTGATCTGGGTGACCTGATCGTGATCCATGATGCGGGTGCTCATGGCCATTCGATGGGTTTCCAATACAACGGAAAGTTGCGATCTGCCGAATTGTTGTTATGCGAAGATGGTTCCGTTGAGCAGATTCGCAGAGCTGAAACCCAAGAGGATTATTTCGCGACGCTCGATTATCCCGGCCTTCGCGATTAGATCGGGCGATCCAGTCATTCAGAGTTCAGAACAACGAGAGGACTACTTGCCAGTTTATGGATCGACCGGCAGATAAGGAAGGCTTTCATCGTCTTTTCGCAGCGCGTCGATTTCAAGCAAGGATATCGTGGACCACCTTGCCGTGCACATCGGTCAGTCGGAAGTCTCGACCTTGAAAGCGAAATGTGAGTCGTTTGTGGTCGATGCCGAGCATATGCAAGATTGTCGCTTGAAGGTCGTGGACGTGAACGGAATCTTTGACGACACTCAAGCCAACTTCATCTGTCTCCCCGTAAGACATTCCCGGTTGAATTCCACCACCGGCCATCCAGATCGTGTAGCTATCGATGTGGTGGTCTCGACCGATCGGCTTACGTGATTCGCCCATCGGGGTGCGACCGAATTCACCCCCCCACACGACCAATGTATCATCCAGCAAGCCACGTTGTTTCAGATCTAAAACCAAACCGGCTGCTGCTTGATCTACCTGTTTCGTCCGTAACGGCAGGTCATTTTCCAATGATTCCGCGCCGCCATGATGGTCCCAGTTGGTGTGATATAGTTGCACGAAGCGCACGCCTCGCTCTACCAATCGGCGCGCGAGTAAACAATTGTTGGCGAAGGAGCCCTCGCCTGGGATTGCTCCATAAAGATCAAGGGTTGCTTGAGTCTCCTTGTTGATGGCCATTAGTTCCGGTGCACTGGTTTGCATCCGATAAGCCATTTCGTAGGCAGCGATACGTGTAGCGATCTCTGGATCGCCAATCACGTCAAGACGATGACGGTTGAGGTTTCCCACCGCTTGAAAGAAATCTGCTTGGTGTTCGTGGCTGAAGCCCGGAGGGTTGGTCAGATTAAGGATCGGATCACCCGTTCCACGAAAGGGGACTCCTTGGAAAGTAGTCGGCAAAAAGCCGCTTGACCAAAGCGAGGCACCCGATCGGGGGCCTCGAGGGCCGGACTGCAGGACGACGAAGGACGGCAGATCGTTGGTTTCGCTGCCCAAGCCGTAGGTGACCCACGATCCCATTGACGGCCGTCCGGGTTGAGGTGAGCCGGTGTTGGTGAATAGCTTTGCCGGTCCGTGATTGAACACATCAGTGTTCATTCCCTTGACCAAGCATATTTCGTCAACGATTTTTTGGTGATGGGGTAGCAGATCACTTAGCCATGCTCCACTTTGCCCGCATCGACGAAAAGGGCGGTAGGGGCCGAGCAGCGTCTCGGTCCCCTTTAAAAAGGCGAAACGCTTGCCTTCCATGAATTGTTGCGGAGGTTTTTGTCCATTTAGTTTTGTCAGCAACGGTTTGTGGTCGAACAATTCTAACTGGCTTGGTCCGCCAGCCATAAACAGATAAATCACATTCTTGGCGCTCGGAGGCGACATGGCCGAACGTACCGAATTGTTGTTGGCTGGAGCAGCTCGGGTGGGTGCCTGGAGTAGAGTTCCAAGCGCCATGGATCCGATACCGACACCACAATCGCGAAAAAAGTGCCGACGTGTCTGTTGTTTCAAAAGATCTTTATGGTCTTGCATGGTTCAAGATTGTCGTTGGTTATTGAACTGTGTTCCACAGGCCAAAGCTGACGCGGTTAGCTCCGGGTTACGAATTCGTCAAGGTTCATCAGCACGCGTGTCAACGCGGTCCACGCTGCCAAGCGGTCGGCGCTCAACTTGGATTGATCGGTCCTAAAGTGTTCGGCGGTGTTAGTTGCGCTTGCAAAGCTGCTGAGTTGTTGATTGAGAAACGTTTCGAGCTGCCTCAGCTCTGCTGTGTCGGGTGGGCGTCCCATGCAAATCCGGAAAGCTCGCGTGATCCGATGCTGATCATTGGCATGCTGTTCCTGGAGAATTCGTTCAGCCACCCCCTTAGCCATTTCGAGAATTGCCACATCGTTCGCCATTGTCAACGATTGGAGCGGCGTATTGGATCGAACTCGGCGTGTGCAAACGGTCTGGAAGTTGGGCGCGTCGAAAGTGGAAAGCATCGGATGAGGTGCGCTGCGATAAAAAAATGTATACATCCCCCGACGATAGCGATCTGAGCCTTGGCTATTTTTCCAGCTTAACTTGCGCTGAGTGAATGCGTAAACGCCGTCAGGTTGCGGTGGGTAAACGCTGGGTCCTCCGATGACGGAGGTCAGCATCCCACTTGCGGAAAGCGCTAAATCTCGTACGATTTCTGCGTCAACCCGTAAACGCGATTGCCGTGCCAACCACTGATTGCGAGGATCTGCTTCTAGCAATGCGGACGGTCCGTAGGCCGCACGCTGATAGGCGTCTGACAACACGATCAACCGATGGAGTCTCTTGATGGACCAACCGTCTTGGATCAACCAATGGGCGAGCCAATCCAAGAGTTGCGGATGGGTTGGAGCTGTGCCTTGGGTGCCGAAGTCATTTTCGGTTTCCACCAGCCCCATGCCAAAGAAACGCATCCATACGCGATTAACAGTGACTCGGGCGGTCAAGGGATTTTGCACATCGACCAGCCAACGCGCTAAGTCGAGTCGGTTGTAGTGATTCTCTTGCGCGGGCAATGACGGCAGGATAGAGGGGACGTTCGATTGAACCCGTGCGCCCGGTCGAAGGAAATCACCTCGAATGTGCAGGTGAGTGTCACGAGGTTCTTTCAGCTCTCGCATGATCATTACATTGCCAAAACGCTGTTCAAAACGACGTTTGCTTTCTTCTAATCGTTTGACCGCCGTTTTCACTGATTCGTTAAATTCGTGATTCTTGGTGTCGTCTTCGGAGATGGCCCGTTTGGCAGCCCCGATCGACTGATTCAGATTGTCGAAAATGAACTTCTGGTCGGTTGGGATCGGGGTGATCCGAGGATCGTGACTGTTTTTGTCTTCGGTGGAATTGAAAAAAGCAAAAAAACGGTAGTATTCTGTTTGCGTAATGGGATCGAACTTGTGGGTGTGGCATTGGGCACAACCGATCGTCAGCCCCAGCCAGACCGAACCGGTTGTGTTGACCCGATCGACGACAGTTTCATTCCGGAATTGCTCGGGATCGCTGCCACCTTCCTGGTTGACCAACGTGTTTCGGTGAAAAGCGGTTGCTACAAGTTGATCCTGGGTGGGTGACTCGAATTGATCACCGGCGATTTGTTCGATCGTAAATTGGTCGAATGGCATATCTTCATTGATCGCAGTGATGACCCAGTCGCGATAGGGCCACATGACGCGAGCGCCGTCAATCGCGTAGCCATCGGAGTCGGCGTAGCGTGCTTGGTCAAGCCAATGGCGTCCCCACCTTTCGCCGTAGTGCGGGTTTGCAAGTAAGCGATCGACGAGTCGTTCAAAAGCGCCCGGTCTGGCGTCATTCACGAATTCGTCGATCTGCTCCGGTGTGGGTAAAAGCCCAATGAGGTCCAAATAAACGCGGCGTGCTAAGGTGATCCGATCAGCGCGCCGCACCGGGTGAAGCTTTTCCGTTCGAAGACGTGCGAGGATGAACGCATCGATTGGGTGACGGGCCTCTGACTCGGCTGGCACAACGGGGGAGTGGATCGGTTGAAAAGACCAGTGCCCTTGCCATTCCGCGCCCTGATTAATCCACCTTCG
Source organism: Pirellulaceae bacterium (assembly GCA_029243025.1). NCBI lineage: Bacteria > Pseudomonadati > Planctomycetota > Planctomycetia > Pirellulales > Pirellulaceae > Pirellulaceae bacterium. Next base: position 205,904 of record JAQWSU010000055.1, read on the forward strand.
GAGAATGGTAAGCTGCTGCGCGCTGAGCGGCTTTTCAAATTGAGGCGGCGGCATCACCTCGTCTGGGTCGGTTGAGGTCAGTCGTCGTATTAACTCACTCTTTTCTGCAGATCCTGCCACAATTGCCGCGTAATCACCGCGGTCCGATTTGGCATCCTGCTCGCGGTCGAGCCGTAAATCGGCTTCCCGTGATTCTTCATCCGGACCATGGCACTGGAAGCATGAGTTTGCCAGGATTGGTAGAATGTCACGACTGAAGTCGACATGGGATGAGGCATCCGGATTCGTAGCCTTTAAGGTTGGATCTACCGCGATAATTGGACCCACCGCGACAAACAGGGTCGCAACCAACGTTGCCAGGCGAATAGCATGAACTTGTACAGGTTCTCTCATAATGGGTGATTCTAACATGAGATGCTGCCACGCGGTAACAGTTCACTTCCGCTGTTTCGCGTCAGATTTCATAACCATTGGAGTACGATTTGTGAGACGCCCGCTTTCGCTTTTGACACTTTTGGTGCTGTTAATGGTCTTGCTTTCATTTGGCAGCCAGTTGCTGGCTGCTGGGCCAGAACGCCAGGATCCATTGTTGCAGAACGAACTGGCAAGGATTGTCAAGCGATACGAACTGCCAGGCATGGTGGCGGCCGTGATCTGGAAAGGTCGAGTCTGTCGAATGGCTGCTTCGGGTGTACGCAAGATGGGGGAGTCGGTGCCGATTACCGTCGACGATAAAATTCATTTGGGTTCGTGCACCAAAGCCATGACGGCGACGCTGTTAGCGACTCTTGTTGAGCAACAGAAAGTAGCTTGGGATGCTGTGCTGCCACAGTTGTTGCCAAATCTTAAAGATGTAATGCATGAGTCGTACCGCGATGTGTCGCTAAAACAGTTGTTGATACATCGATCAGGTTTGCCGGCAAATTCCGCACGGATGTTTCTTGTTGGCAAGGAGAAATCTCCGACCGAGCAGCGGCGTGAGTTGTTCCGAACCGTCTTGGCACAACCCCCTCAAAATGTTCCCGGAACCGAGTACCTGTATTCGAATCTGGGCTACATGTTGGCGGGTCTCGTCGCAGAAGAGTCGACAGGAGAAAGTTGGGAGTCGCTTATGTCGACCAGGATTTTTCGGCCACTGGGTATGGAAACAGCCGGTTTTGGCGCGCCAGGTACGTTGGGGGAAATTGATCAGCCTTGGGGCCACGACGAATCTCCTCGACTTGGGCTACGACCCCTGCAACGCGATAATCCGTCTATCTTAGGCCCAGCAGGAACCGTACATGCAAGCCTGGGAGATTGGGGGAAGTTCGTCGCTTTACATCTCAAGCATCAGCCTATTGAGCAGATTATCGAAAATCAAACAATTGACGAATTGCACCAATTAGAGCCGCAACACAAGTATACGATGGGATGGATTTCTGTCCCGCGTGAATGGGCTGATGGAAATGCCTTGACTCACACGGGAAGCAATACGATGTGGATGGCCGTTGTTTGGTTAGCTCCCGCCAAGGATCTGGCCTTTTTGGCTGTCACGAACAGCGGACAGCAGGTTGCCGGAAAGGCCTGTGATCAAAGCATTCGCTTTATGTTGGAGAGCTTCAGCCCGCAATTCCCATGTCGGTGAGCATAGCTTGCTGCAATTCGCCTGTTGCGGCGAAGCGACGGGCGATACACAACCGTTTTTCTTTGGGGTGAAAGGATGTCAGCCTTTAGGGCTTGCCCTTCAATTGAAGCAAGTAAGCCAATAGGTCTCGAATCTCGTTTGGCGTGAGATTCTCCGCCTGTTTTGGCATCGGAGACGAAATGGGAGATCTTTCTTCGATCTGCTCGACGGGAATCTCGATGGTATTGCCCGTCGGCGTCTTCAGCACGAGTGCCTGCTTGTCATCGTCGAGAATGGTGCCGGTGGCGGAAGTTCCGTCGGCTAGGAAAACAGTTACGGACCCGAAGCCATCAACGACGTTCGCGTTAGGGTCGATAATCGATTCAAGCAATTCCTCAGCTCGCCGTAGGCGCCCAATGTCGGTAAGTGGTGGACCAGCATCGCCACCCCCACGGTCTCCTTGGTGGCATTTCATACAGACGCCTTGGTTCTGAAAAACCAATTGACCTCTCACTGGATCGCCGCCCTCGCGTGTGAAGTCATAGCTGTTTAATCCCTGTTGTGCCAGAAAGCTGTCGACCTCCGCAAGCTTTTTGTTGACCAATTTGTGGGGGCTCTTCTTCGCTGCCTGATAAAGATCCAGATGGACCGTGCGGTGAAGTTGACCCTTCATCAATTTATCGAGTTCGGATACGAGCAATTGCGCCATCGTTGCCGATTCGGATTCTTGTAAGATCCGATATGCCGTACGCAAATCTTGATCTGTTTGGAACTCAATCATGCCTTGCAGGGTTGCTGTGGATTCGTCCGGAAACGCATCGAGATAGGCCAGGGTCGCCGTGGTCCGAAGTAGCGGGGATTCGTCGACGAGTAGACTTTTCAAAAGAAGTTTTTGATCAAATCGTTGATCCGAGACGAGTTGTTCCAGTGCCACGCGTCGCACTTCTTCCGGTTGGCGACCATCTCGGATACGCTCGATTAAAGATTTTTCGCTCAATCGGATCCCAAAGTGACGCATCACGCGAATGGTCGCGGCGGCGATATCTCCGTTGGAAGATTCAAATAAATGGATGGATGGCTGGGCCAGGACTTCGCGAATCGACGTGATATCTCGCGAGGGCAGCGGGCGATATAAGCCAACCGTGGGATCGATGGAGGGTGGCGCATCGAAATGTTCAAGTGCTTTCAACGCCAACAGTCGATACTCTTTCGGTAATGTGGCGTTAGCGGCGAATTGTAGCAGTGTTTCAGCGTCCGATGGGCGAGCGCTGCGGAGGCAGGCGTTAATCAATCGGCGGAAAATCATTGCATTCGGCACGTCATTGATGCTGCCGGTATATCTCTGGCTGTAGGTCGCAAGAAGAGGCACCGCGTCCGTTAGATTTTCGTCATTGATGGCGCGAATTGCCTCATCTACGATCATCGTATTCTGATCGCTCAGGTATTTGGCGATCCGTGGATCGCGATTTCTTCGTAAGGCGAGCAGACCGGTGAGGCGGACTGGCAGACTGTCAGATTGGCTCATCGTCATAAGTTGTTGGGGGGTGGCAATTCTTGAGAGGGCAAAAACGGCTGCGTGTCGTTCGAATGGATTTGCTTGTGATTGATTGGCCGCAAATTGGATGACGGCCTTCAACGCTTGACGGTCTTGCAATTTTCCAGCGGCGATGGTGGCAAAAGTGCGAACTCGAGGTTCGTCGTCGAGAATCAAGGGGCGAATTGCAGCCGCAGCCGTCGAGTTGCCGGTGTTTCCAATCGCTCGGGCCGATTGTGCTCGAATCTCGGCATCATCGTCTTGGAGCAATTTCAGCAGCTCCGAAGTTGCCTTCAGTTGTCCAAGCCCCCAGATCGCGTGGAATCGAGCGTAGGCGGATTGTCCCTTCTGAGCGACGATGGCTAAACGGCGTTTGTCACCTCGTTTTACTAATTCAAATTGGCAACGCTGGCGTACACGCATGTCGTCGTGATCCAGTCGCGTGGCTAATTCGTCCGAGGGTAGGGCGGCAAAGCCCTGCTGAAATAAGTTAGCTGTCTCCTTTACGATGGGACGTTTGATGGATTCCAAATCGTAAAGCGAATAGATATTACCCTGGTCGCTTCGTATCCATCCCCCGCCAAAATCAGTGAGATAGATTTTGCCGTCATACCCAACGGTGACGTCCGTATTGGCAATGCCCCCGTGCAGCATGTGAGCATCTTGCATCGTATAGCCGGCCCCCGAAAGATTTACCTTGAAGGAATACAAAAAGCATAGGTTGGGCGCGCCTTTGTAATCGCAGACAAGAAAGTGGTTGCGGTATCGGTCGGGTAGACTGGTGCCGGAATCAAAAGCGAGTCCCGAGGGTCCATTTGTCAGATGGGCTATCGGTGGCAGAATGTGAGCCGGCTGTCCCGGATGCTCGAGTTGCCACATTCCTTCACTCAACCAATGTGGGATTTGATCCATCTGTCCATCGTCAATCGACGCCTTGTAAGTCGTCAGTGCCTGGGCTCCCAAATTCCAGCCTGTATCACCCCCTTCGAGTAGATAGCAGACGCGTGCCGAGTCGCCCTGATCGCAATTGTTGTCGACAGTAAACAGGTCGCCGTATTCGTTGAAAGCAATTTCCTGAGGATTCCGTAAGCGATGGTAGAAAATTTCCATCTCGCTTCCGTCTGGATTACATCGGAACACGGCACCCGAGTTCGGGTCGCTTAGGATTCGACCGTCCTCGGTCTCGCAATGAAAACCACGGTCACCCATGGAAAAATAGAGCTTACCGTCAGGCCCCCAAACCAAACCGTGCAAATCATGACCACTTAAACTGTTCTTGACTCCAAATCCGTCTTGCAAAGATTTACGCTGATCCGAAACTCCGTCACCATCTGGATCTTGAAGCAACCACAAATGCGGAATCGACGCGAGGTAAATCCCCAGCGGACCACTGAGGAGACCGATTGCCGGACCGTCAACATCTTGTCGGAATCCGTCCGCAAAAACGGTTGTCGCATCCGCTTTGCCATCGGCATTTGAGTCAACCAATCGAAGCACTCGATCCGAGTAACGAGTGAAATACTGCTCGTCCTGAAATCGATCCTTCCATTTTGCATACAAGGCCGATCTGTCTTCAACCGTGCCAGCCGCCAGATCATCCATGATCCAGTAAGTGTGATCCCGATTGTCTTCAATCCCTTTTCGCCATCGATATGTTTCCGAAACGTAAACCCGTCCCTGATCATCGAGGCACAAGGCGGTCGCGTTTTTCACTTGGCTCGAAAAAACATCGATCTGTAATTTGAGATTTGCTTCAGAAGCCGGCAGGGAAAGATTGGCTTGGCTTTCGTCAACCGGGGCTGCGAAGCAATACGTTGGAACCGTCAGGCTGAAGACCAACAGGAAAAACTGGCGAATCGAATGCATGGTGGGTTTGCCTACTCAGCTAAAACAGTTGGAATCGCAACCCGCTCGTTGGCTGGCATGTCCCTGAACGTCGAGCGAAGAAGACGGCGTGAAACACCGTCGGAATGCCTGTCAAGCAGGCCAGGACTTTCTCTTCGGTGGGAGTTTACCAGCGAGATCGCACTGTTTCAAAATACGCCGCTTTGGAAGAGTGAGCAACGGCGAATCGCAGATTTTTACCGATAACGGAAGTGATCGTGCGAAGGAAAAAAATTCTGACAAGTTTGCGTTGTAACGACTTTTGCACCGTTGCTGTGATCTTTTATCGCGAAACGTTCGCCTTTTCCCGCTCTTGGAACGTGGATATGATGATTGGCAAAGGAATTTTTTGAACGCTCCAGGAAAAGATCGATTGCTCAGGACCGAAAGAGGGTTTAGGTCGAAGGTCGAGTGCTTCGTCGGCTTTTTTTGCCTGAGAGCTGTTGGACGTTAGGAATGATAGGTCATGAGATTTTGGCTGCGCAAGCTGGTGTTGAGGGGGACGCGTCTGCTGCTGAGTCTTCGTTATCGGATCAGTGTCGAAGGGCTTGACCGGTTGCAACTCCACGAGGGGCCGACGTTGGTGCTGCCGAATCATCCGGCCTATGTGGATCCTGCGATCGTTTTGGCCCACCTTCCCTTGGCTCAGGAATGCCTGCGACCGGTCGTCTACACCGAGACCTATCGTATGCCGGCCCTCTATCCACTGATGCGAGTTGTTGATGCGGTAGAGGTTCCCGATCTGCGCCGAACTCGCCGGGCAGCCGTGCTGGAGACTCGACAACTGATCGATGAGATCGTGAATAATTTGAAGGCAGGCGAGAGCTTCTTGATCTATCCGTCTGGTCGATTGCAACGTAAAAACCACGAGTACATCGGGACGGCCCGAATGACGCACGACATCCTCACGCGCTGTGGTGAGGTGAATGTGCTGCTGGTACGAATTCGAGGTGTGTGGGGAAGCGTCTTTAGCTGTGCACCCACCGGGGGTGTGCCTGATCTTCGCAAGTTGGTGCTGGCTGGCGTGCCGCGATTGTTGGGCAGTCTGATACTGTTTTTGCCTCGCCGCAACGTGTCGTTGGTCGTTGAGCAGGTTAACAGCCAACGGCTTGCGGAATTGAATCGCCTGGAGATGAATGAACAACTGGAACGTTGGTACAACGAGGATGGAGGAGAATCACCTAGCTACGTGCCATTTCATGTCTTGTTGAAAAAGCGGCGCAAGCTTTTGTCGGTGACAAATCGGCGAAGGCGACTGTTGCGACGTCCGAAAACGACGGATGACAATCAAGTCATCGACGAAGATCAAAAATTCACGAACACAAACTCGCCTGAACCGCCGGATCATGCATGATCGAATTAAGACAAGTCAGCAAGAGTTGGGATCATGGTAAGAGCTTCGCGGTTCGAAAAATTAATCTCAAGGTGGAAGCCGGCGAGGTACTCGCATTGCTGGGGGGCTCCGGCTGTGGGAAAAGTACGACAATTAAGATGATCAACCGACTGGTTGAACCTAGCGAGGGAAAAATATTGTTGAACGGTGTGGACGTTTCGGGCCAGGATGCGGTCACCGTTCGCCGGCAAATCGGTTACGTGTTTCAAGGGATTGGACTATTTCCGCATATGACCGTTGCGGAAAACGTCGGTGTGATCCCCCGCATTATGGGGCAGCCCTTGGCGACTTACCGTGAAAAAGTGCATCAATTACTGGAGCTGGTGCACTTATCTCCGAGCGAGTTTGCGTCCCGTCTTCCCGGGCAATTATCGGGTGGCCAAAAGCAACGGGTCGGATTTGCCCGAGCCTTGGCGGCTGATTCAAAAGTGATGTTGCTGGACGAACCCTTTGGCGCATTGGATCCCGTCACACGCGATAGTTTGCAGGCGGAATTTCGCAGTCTGCAGCAACAGTTGCAGTTCACCGCTGTGATGGTGACGCATGACATGGCTGAGGCTCTGATTCTCGCCGACCAGATTGCCGTGATGCAAGCGGGACGGCTGATTCGTGTCGGCACGCCGTCTGAATTGTTGAGAGATCCGGGCGATGATTACGTGGCAGCCTTATTGGAAACCCCCCGTCGTCATGTCCGTTTGCTTCAAGATTTGGAGGCCGGGCATTGTCAGGATAATTCATTGGATCGCTCCGGGGAGAACGAATGAATAACGATCTCTGGCGGCGAATCGCTCAACAATTCGAGACCCTGCCGGATCGACTGGGCGGGCACATCTTTCTATCGCTCACGGCCCTGGCGATCGGAATGCTGATCAGCATCCCTTTGGGAGTCTGGGTGGCTCGACGGCCACGCGCCGAACAAGTTGCTTTGTTGCTGGCGAGTATCGTGCAAACGATTCCAAGTCTGGCTCTTCTCGCCTTGATGGTCTTTGCCTGGGGAACTATCGGCTGGATTCCCGCTCTGATCGCTTTGGTGCTTTATAGTGTGCTGCCGATGTTGCGGAATACGATTACCGGTCTGCAGAACATCGATCCGGCCGTCATTGAAGCGGCACAAGGCGTAGGTATGAACCAGCGGCAGTCGTTGATGTTGGTGTGTTTGCCGCTTGCCTTGCCGACGATTGTGGCAGGGATTCGAACGGCCAGTGTGTGGGTCGTTGGCGCCGCGACAATCGCACAACCGGTCGGTGCGACCAGTCTTGGAAATTATATCTTTGTCGGCTTGCAGACATTTAATCCGGTATCTTTGCTGTTCGGATGCGTGTTTGCGGGCATGTTGGCGTTGTGTTTGGATGCGCTTCTGCATCGATTAGAGATTGCCGCGCAGCAGCGAAGTCGGCGGCTGGCGGGATTTGTGGTCGGAGGTTTGCTGCTATTGATCATCTCGCCAACGCTCATTGGACAACTTGAGTTGGCTGCCGGGAAACCATTGCCCCGAGCCGTTCGGAAAATCCCAGAGTCAACTCAACAACAAAAGTTTGTTGTGGGTGGCAAAGCGTTTACCGAACAATACATCCTGGCGAATGTGGTTCGTGAACAGCTCGAGGCCGCTGGGCTTGAAGTGGAATTGCGAGATGGAATGGGGTCCGCCACAACGTTTCGAGCTCTGGAAACGGATCAAATCGATTGCTACGTTGAATATACGGGTACCGTGTGGACGAACTATATGCGCCGTAAGGAAATGGTGTCGCCGGTCGAAATGTTGATTGATGTGGCCAGCTATTTGAAACAGGAAAAGAATATTATCTGCCTTGGTCCGCTCGGATTCAGCAATGACTACGCCTTTGCGATGAAGGAGGCACGTGCGGACCATCTGGGTGTTCGGACTTTGAATGATTTGGCCAAAGTGAGTCAGACCATGAAAGGTGGGACCGATATTGAGTTTTTTGATCGACCTGAATGGACCAGTGTTGGCCAAGCCTATGGTTTGGAGTTCGCTGAAAACGTGACGATGGATCCCACCTTGATGTATGGTGCGATCGATACGGGGCAACTGGACGTAGTGATCGCGTTCAATACGGATGGCCGGATAAAAGCTTATGATTTGCGAGTGATCGAAGATCCAGCTTACTCATTACCACCTTACGATGCGGTATTATTGGTGTCTGAGAAAATGGCCCGTAATCGGGCGGCCATGCAAGCGCTTCGACCCTTGATACAATCCATCTCGCCAGCCGAGATGCGTACCGCCAATGGAATGGTCGATATCGATGGGGACTCCGTTAAGCAAGCTGCTGAATATCTGGAAAAATCAATTCGCAAGAAACGCGATTGAAGAACAAAGGTTACCATTCGTCGTGAACATGTTGGACGAATCGTCTCAGGATTTCGTTGGCCGCGGGGGTCTCTTGGCATTGCTGTCGGAACTCCTCGACGGAGATGCCAGCGATCTTGCGAATGTATTTCGGATAGGCGATCACACGTTCCATTAAACCCCGTAAATCAAGCTCGGGATGAAACTGAGTGCAGTAAATCGGCTTGTCAGAAAAGCGAAACGCTTGGTGTTCGACTCGTTCCGAGAACCCGAGCCGAACTGCATCTAAAGGTAATTCGATAACCAGGTCTTCGTGGCCCATTTGGGCTGGAAAGATTGCTGGAGACCGGACAAAGATCGGGTCCTGATCGGCGGCCGCCGTTTTGGTGATGTTGATGGTGCCAAGTTCGGCTCGAGACAGATCATGCACGACCTGTCCACCGAGGGCTCGAGCCATGGCTTGAAATCCCCAGCAGGAGGCGAACGTTGGTTGGGAGCGTCCATGGATTTGCCGTAACACGTCTAAGATTCGCTCTAACCAATCACCCTCGCCAGCTGCCGAATAGTCTCCGCTGCCGCCGAGCAAGATGATTTGGCAGGCGTCATATTCCGCCGGTGCGGGTTCACCTGCGAGTAAATTGTGAACTCGGATGTCGTTCGGATTGCATTGCAGCACACGGGAGAAGCATTCGACCTCTTGATATCGCATCGGGTCTTCAGCGTTGCGAATTTGAAGCAAGAGATAAGGTCGATTCTGCATGGTAAATGCCGTTTGTGCCGGTAGGTTCGGTGAGCTCCAGGTGGTCGACTTCGAGAAGTATAAGCCACACGCGTCTTTCCAGCGAAGGGGGTGCGACGAATCCGTGAATGCTTGACGTGATTGTTCAGCTCCATGCGAGGGCGGGAATCGATGATCGAAACAATTTGTCCCCTCTTCGAATCCTTTCTGGCGGTCACTCATTCCACTTTCGAATCAGGTGGTGTAGTCGATCGTACCCGTTCCGCACAAAAGTCGTAATTCACCCGACAATGAAGTGTTGGACTGTCGATTGATCGTGCCGATTCTCAAAGCGATCTTTTCTTTGCAACACCGTTGCCCGACTGTCCGTAGTCGATGGAGAGCAGATTCGCTGCAGTGGGCCGCGCGAAAGCGTGGCCGCAAGGCTAGCTTGGGAAATTTCACGGCAAAGGTCGTGGCTGGAGTTTAATGGGGGCAGTGGAGAAATTCGCGCAGAACGCAAGGGTAGGGAAATTGCGATTTACTTTGTGCTCTATCCGCATCCTGGAACACCGTTGGTCGGCATGAACCAAGTGCATGCTCGCTCCGGACAACGAATTCGAGCCAGGGGGTTCAAAGGTTATCGACCTGTCTGATGCGTCGGATAAGCTTCCATGTCAATCAACAAATCGTGATTGGAATGGAGCGTCCTCCGAGTTGCCTGAATGCATCAACTGGCGGTGCGATTTATCTTGGGTGCATTCGAAGAACAACTGGATGCCTGAGTCATAAACGAAGAGCGAGAAACCCTCAGGCCAGGTCGATGGTGCCTCCTGATTGCGACGATCCGAAGCAGGCTCGCTGTGGAGGAGGGAAACGCGAACGAGTTTTTACGATACGCGGGCCTTTGAGCAAACCATGTTCGATAAAATGGCCGCTAACCAGAGTCCCGCGAATCCAATCATCGCCGCATTTTTCCAACCGAAAAAGAGTGTCAGCAGCACGAAGAGCACGATGAAGGCCGAGGCGTAGAAGCGAAATCGGTTTGTTGTGCTCAGTGAGAGGATCGTCCCCCCAATCCAAAGAAAAGCGTCCAGGACAATCAGCAGGAGAACAACAAGGCTTTGATTTTCCATCAGTAGGGTCACTTCACGTTTCGAGGTCGTTTTGCGTTTGCGGTATTTTGTCTCAGTATGCCTATCATAGCCAATCCACTTGAGGGAGAGTAGTCCGGGAGCGTTGAGAGCCTCGCGCACTGGCCTAATCGTTTGAACTCGGATCGAAGATGTGGAGCTGTTATTTGGACGGCAACGTACCTCTTGGCCGATTTGCAGCTCAGATGGCTGGCGCTGGATCCCTCAGCGATCAGGTGGCAGGCCACGACGAGCCAGAGGGCGTCGTGGAAGAGCAGGCGGCGGATCGAAATCCAAACCGCTTATTGATCGATCCGTTGATAATCCTATCAAGAGCCGGGTAATTCGCGTTTTGCAGAACTCTCTCGTGTGCCGAGATGAGCCGTTTTAGGGGCATGCTTTGGCGAGGCGGAGGTGGCTGATCTGCCACTTGCGATGGCGGAACGCGACGTTGTTTCGTTTGTACCCCACAACGATGAGGGGTGTTGCATTTACGATTCGTGGTGGTCCCCTCTTTTCGTAGTTTGGAACACCGTCGGGTGTCCAGTTCGCAAGTCGCCGACGGCGATTCAGTCGTTGGCCGGAGAAAGAAAACGATCGCTACCGATTCACGCGCAATTGGTATGAACGTGACCTATATTTCATTCCGGATCTCATCTTCAATCATCTCTTCACAGCGCCCTAAGAGATATAGCGCCTTTGGCAACGCGTCTCTGTCAATTGTAGGAAAAGGTGCAGAAAATGTCAGTGCAAAAGATCTTGGTGGTAGACGACAGTCACACCGTACGAGCAGTTGTTAAGTGTACGTTGACCGAGGCTGGATACAGCGTCATTACCGCGGCCGGCGGTGTAGAAGCCCTTGAGTTGATAAAGTCCGAACGACCGGCACTTGCCGTACTCGATATTCGGATGCCAGTGATGGATGGTTACGCTGTCTGTGAGGAGATCAAAAAGCTCGGGGAGCCATTTCACCGCCTGCCGGTTATTTTTTTGACGGCTCTGGAATCCCACGCACTCGAATTGTTGGGAGATCAATGGGGCGCGTATCTTCAGAAACCGGTCAAAGCGCCCGAATTGCTGCGGGTTGTAAGTCAGGTAATCGGGCCAGCCGACCGCCAGCTAGACTCGACTAGCGAGGGAGTGGCGAAAGGTGCGGAAACAACAACCGGTCTGACCGCGGCCGATGTGGGACAGACTACGGTGAAATAAAAGAGACTTTGCAAGTGATTACTTCTGACTCAGCACAATTTGACTCCGATACAAAGCTGGCACTCTGGCGAAATGAGGTGCGCCAGTTTTGTGAAGAAACAATCCTGGAACTGCAAAAGGTGACCGCGACGCTTCAGTCAGATTTAGCCTCCACGCCAGATTGGACACCGGCGAAAAAGCAACCGACAGCAAAGAATCAGCCTGGTCAGTCGACTGCATTGACTGCATCGCCTCCAACGTCGCAGGAGCCAAAGGCGGTGGCGTGCGGTGACGACGATGTCGGCAGTTCGGAAAGTCGGTTGGAAAATCTGAAACGACAGCTGTCTGAAAAACTAAGCAAGTCCGATTCCAATCCACAAATCCTCCCATAGCAACGCACCATGATTAACTCGATAGGAAACGTGACGAACAGCCCGACTACCCAACGACCGACCGATTTGCAGACTTGCGAAAAGTACTGTGTGTTTGAGGTTGGGACCTCGACGCTCGGAGTGCTGGCAACGGCGGTTCGGGAGGTAGCGTTGCGACCGCAAATTGCCGCAGTTCCGGATGCGAATCACTTGTTGGCAGGTTTGTGTCATTTACGAAATGAATTCCTCCCTGTGGTGAATCTTCTTGATTTGGATGTTGCTTCGAAATCTCAATCAGGCGGCCAACAGGTGATCGTCATAACTGCTGGGAATGGGCCTTGGGCCTTGCTCGTCGATCGAGTGATTGGATTGGTACCGCTGGAAGTATCCTTATCATCGGAAGCTGGTACGGCACTCGGCTGGACTTCTTCCGTCATGGGTTCAGCTTCCCATGATGATCGCATCGTTCAGGTCTTGGATGCCAATTCGTTATTTCGATATTTCGATGACGCTCTCAGCGTCTTTTGGCGTGCGCAGGTTACCACTTAAACCATGTTGTTAGGCGAATGTTTATCCCTTTGAGTCAAAGGAATTCGGGCCTTGAAAATCAGCACTTTCTTCATTTGCACACACGTTGGCGCTGTCCTGTTGGGGGCGATCCCTGTCGTGATTATTCAAGCGTTGAACGGCGGATTAATTGCCTCTGGGATCAGTCTCGTCGCTTCTATCGGGGTTGCGAGTGTTGTCGTCGGCCTGATGCTGCGGCGCACGAAGCAAAGTCTTTCATCGTTGCAACGGGCGATTTCCGCTGGCGATGCGAGTCATGTGGTGATGTCTGGAATCGCGGAAATTGATACCGCGGCAGCGGAGATTGGCGACCGATTGCATCGCTGGGCTGAAGCTGCTGTCACCACACGCGAACAATTTCGCGAAATAGAACAGCTCGTCACGCAACTGACCCGACGTGGATTGTCAGCAAGCAGTAGTCGGACCCAGCCCGGTAATCAACTGCGCGAAATGCTGATGAGCATCACCGGGCAGGCGGACTCTGAACTCCATCAAATCCTGACATGCACCGAGGATATCGAACGCTATACCCGAGAAATATCTGGGGGAGCTGAGGACCAGAGTGAGGCGGTCAGTAAGACAACCACTTACGTTGAACAGATGTCGGCAAATATCGATTCCGTTTCGCACAACGCTGATGCGGCCCAAAAGGCGGCGATTGCGACCAATGAATCTGCCAGTTCTGCCTTGCAGCAAGTTCGAGAACTCATCGACGGTATGGATCGCATTCGACAGCATGTCGAAGCGAGCGAGTCTCGACTTCGTTCACTGGGCGATCACTCCCAAGAAATTGGATCCATTGTAGAGACGATCAGTTCTATCTCGTCGCGGACCGACATGTTGGCGTTGAATGCTTCCATCGAATCCGTGCGGGCGGGAGAGCACGGTCGCGGCTTCGCGGTCGTGGCCGATGAAGTGCGGAAATTGGCCGAACAAGCAGCTCAGGCGACGCGAGAAGTTGCCGGGCTGATTGAGTCGATTCAGCTTGAGACACAGGAGTCGATTGCGTTGATGGCCGAAGAACGTGAGGAAGTTGAGGCGGAAGTCAGACGCGTTGGCGCCGCAGGTGATGCTTTGGAACGCATTAACCAGATTTCGAGCGACTCGGCCTCTCAAGTGAGTGAAATCACGAACGCAGCTCAGCTGCAACTGCAATTGACGCGAGACGTCGTTTTGGCCGTGGAGCGTATTTCCGAGGTTGCCAAGTCGAGTCGTACGCGAGCGGAGGAGGCCTGCTGGACTACGGGGACGCTAACGAAACTCGCTCGGCAATTTAATACCGTGTTGGATCCGCTGCGACCCTCGCGTACAGGCGAGTTTGCCGGTTCACGAAATGCGCGTCCTTTGTCCACCACGATGCCCGTGGCGAGGCCCACAACCGATAACGATCGCGCGACGAACAAAATGGTCGATACAGTTCCAACGGCGTAGAGGAGTTTACACGTGCAAGACGTTAACGGTGAAACGGTCGTCCTTCATGAACCGCTCTGCTTGGTTCGAGATTGGTTGGAAGCCGGACGGGATAACCCTGAGAACTACGCGGCGGCGATACGAGAACTCAGGACCATTGGTGATTCGGCAGAAGATGCGGGTCGCGGTGACATCGCTCGCTTTGTTAATCAACTGGCCAACTTGACCGAGATCGCCGTGCTTTCAACTGATGACAGCGCGATGGGCTCGGAATCGGCGGAAATCCTCACTTATGTCGACGATTCACTTTCGCTGCTTCAGCAGGCATTCGACGACGTAGACGACCTGGGAGAGCCGCTCGATAAACGTCTGTCCGAAGGCGTACAGCGTTGGGGTGAATGCTTGCAGGTTTTCAATGAACAACAAAATGAAGCTGAGAGTTGGCAACCGTCCGCAAAAACGACTGATTTTGATCCAAGGTCGGAAAATGATCAGGTCAACGACGATATTGGCATGATACTCACTTCGTTGTCGGAGCTCACTTCCGCATCAACTGCCCAAGTCGCGTCAGATGAGGTGCAAGGGCAAGAAGAAGCGAAGGAGTTCTTAAGTCAATTGGCGACTGAGTCAGTTGAATCGGTGTCCGGTGAAGAGAGATCCTCGTTAAATGACGATGTGATCTTGGAAGGGGAAATCAAGGAAGCCTATCTCGACGATGCACAACGTTGCTTGGCCTCGATCGAGTCATCGTTACTTGCCTTTGAAAACTCGCCCAATCCGCAACCGCTCAATCAAGTTTGTCGGGAATTGCACACGCTGAAAGGCGCTTCGGCAAGCGTGGGTTTAGTGAAACTGGCAGCTTTTTTGCACCATGTAGAAGATGATCTGCAAGCCTCTTGCGATCGGTCCGATGGTCAAATCGACGTCGATCCGATTCTGCAAGGTGTTGATTTAGTTCGACAGCAAATCAGCCTAGTTGCTCCTGAAACGACCAGTGTCCCCGTGGAAACGAAGAATGGGAAAGATCAATCGCCAAAACCCGGGACTCCATCCGGCAAAAGGCCGGCTGCGTTCTCCGACTCCACTGCCTCCTCCAAAGATTCGGTTCGTGTTAAGTCAGCTCAACTGGATCGACTAATGGATATGTTGGCGGAATTGGTGATGCTCCGAAACCGGCGCGAATGTCGCGTTGAGCAACTCAAGGAAATTAACACGGAGCTGGTGGCTTGTGTTTCTCGCCTCCGGGCTTTTGAAGAAGATTGTCCTCCCGCGGCCTCGCTCAATTCGTTGACCATCGACCCGATCGAATATCGATCAAAGAAACCAAGACGACGGAAGGTTAGTTCGTTGACTGAAGTCGCGAACGATCTGCTCGACCTGGGTCGAAATCTACGAGAACTGTATGAACCGGTGGGTGACGAAAATCGAGCTATCTCGCGATTCATTCGACAGTTTCGTCAAGAGCTTGTGCAGTTGCGACGTGTTCCCGTAGGTGGGCTATTCGCTCGTTTGCAACGAGCTGCCCGTGACGCTGCGAAAAAAGAAAATAAACAGGTTGCGTTACAGCTTGTTGGTGAAGACGTGGGTTTGGAGCGATCAATTCAAGAACAGTTGTATGATGCACTGCTTCATATTGTGCGCAACGCCGTCAGCCATGGGATTGAGACGGAATCGCAACGAATTGCGCTGGGGAAAAATCCATCCGGCACGCTGAGGTTGGAAGCAAATGGTGGATCCAATTTGCTCGTGATCACCGTCCGTGACGATGGGCGAGGGCTCGACTATGACGCCCTCCGTCGTCGAGGTGTTGAAATGGGATTGATTGCTTCTGATCGAGTCGCAACGCGGTCGGAGTTGGCTCGACTGATCTTTCATCCGGGGTTCTCCACCAAGACAGAAACAACCGAACTATCCGGCCGTGGTGTGGGCATGGATGTTGTCGCTACGACGTTGGAGGAACTTCAAAGTTGGATCGAAGTTGAATCTGAACCCGGTCAGGGAACGATCATTCGTCTCCTGATTCCGCTGCATTCTGTGATTGAGCACGTGATGGTGTTCCGATCAGGCAATCAGGAGTTTGCTGTCCCTACTCAATTTGTGAAAGCAGCCGGACCATGGGTGCCGGAACAATCACAGGATTTCCCCCTGATTCCGTTCTCGAGTGTCTGTCCGAATACTCGTTCTCAGGACCTGAATCAAAGTCAACTCATCGTGATTGCACACGGGTGGGAAGTCACTGACAGCGATAATGAATCGGACTCAACACAACGAATTGAAAGGCGAATCGGACTGTTGGTTGATGAAATTGTTGGTCCCGAGGAAGTCGTGGTGCGTCCTCTTCCTTCCTTGCTGAAAGACCAACGAATGTTTGGCGGAGTCACCCTTTCAGGGACAGGTGATATTATGCTGCTGTTCGACGGTCAACATTTGCTTCAGCGCAGCTTGATGGTGAGTCGCGAAGGTTCGACTCTTGATCCGTCCCACTTCTCAAAGAACCGGTCCTCGACAGAATGCAAGCGGGCGTTGGTGGTTGACGATTCTCGCAGTTCACGACGGGCGCTGATTCAATTGCTTGATTCAGATCACTATCTGATTGACGAAGCATCCGATGGGCTTGAAGCGGTGAAGCTTCTTAATCAACAAGCCTATGACATTATTTTCACGGATTTGGAGATGCCACAAATGAGTGGTTTTGACCTGTTGCGGGAAATCAGGTCGCGAGAAATCTACGAAATGACTCCTGTCCTGATGGTGAGCAGTCGAGACGAAGAAGTGTTCAAAGATAAAGCTAGGAATTTGGGCGTCACCGACTACCTCACAAAACCAGTTAGTGAAAAACAGATTAACGGTGCTCTTTGTCGTTTGCAGGAACCGAACTGAGGAATCTACATATGAGTGAACGCACGATTCTTGTTATTGATGATAGCGCCACAATCCGACGACTGGTGGACGCCACTCTGAGCCCCGTTGGCTATCGCGTTGTCTTGGCTGGCAGCGCTGAGGAAGGCTTGGAACGTGCCGCGGAAGTGATGCCAGATTTGATCATTCTTGACCATCAACTTCCCGGTACGACAGGCAAAGAAGTCTGCAAACAATTGCTCGATAATCCGAATCTAAAAGATATTCCGATTGTCGGCAGTTCAACTTTGCGGAAACGTGCGTATGTGGAGTATGCCGATTGCCCCAACGTGGTTGACATGCTGCCCAAGCCGTACACCGCAGAGTTGTTGATTACGACCGTCGCTAATACGGTGGACACGGGGGCCCTAGTCGTTGATTCCCAACGTGAAGGTACCGCCGTCCCTGAGGTGATTCAGGAGGTGGGGCAAGCAGAACTCTCGGGGAGCTTTGAATGTTGTTCGATTCGTGAATTACTCGACTTTCTCAATAATGGTGATAAGACAGGCGTTTTGGAAGTCGAACTGACGCACAATCGAGTTTGGATCTACTTGTCAAAGGGACGCGTTCAGGCGGTGACGGGCAACGGGATTGACGAAAAAGTCGTGCTGGATTGCTTGCCCGAATCATTGCAAGATCTAGCGCCCGTATTGAAGTTGACCATTGCCGGAGGTTCCTGCAGTCAAATTGATGGATTAGTTCAACTCTTGGACAACAAGGTGCTTGATCCCAGATTGCTTCGGAAGTTATTGAGGCATCAAGGTGCTATGTTGTTGCTTCATTGCTTCCGCAGTGAACGGGTCGGATTTCGCTTTGAATCAGGACGGGAACCACCCTCACTTCATCACCGACTTCAACTCGATATCAGCGTGGTTGCTTTGCTTGTGGAAGCCACCTTGCGAGTGCCAAACGAAGAACTGCCCGCCGATCATGGCGAGGCTCGCTTTGTGCGGCAAGCGGTCCGTGGTCAAAACCTCGATCGAGCTGGGCTCTCTGCTCAACATCAAAAGATCGTCAGTTGCTTGGGTGACGCCATTTCCGTCAATGATCTGTCCGCTAAGTTGGGATGGGAGCACGATGAGGTCCATCGTGTGCTTGTTGGTTTCGAAATGGTAGATTTCATCGAACGACAAGTGGGGGAGCCAGGCAAGCGGGTTGTGGTACTGGAAACGGATACCGAGGCTGCCATGTCGTTGCGAGAGGCCGCACAAACAAATCAAGATGCTTGCTCATTGAAAGTGGTTCGGGATCGGCTTTCCTTGCAACTTGTTTTGAAACGCCATCGACCAGATGTCATTGTGATTGCGGTCGATTCGGAACTCGGGCAACAGGTCTGTCGTGAATTGCGAGAAATGCCACAATCTTCCTTGGAAGGAATTCAATGGATAGGGATTTACGCTCAGGGACAAGACGTCTGGGGCCAATGGGATCAAGTTCTCCACCGACCATACGCGGTAGAAAACTTATTCCAATCGATTGATGAGCTGCCTGAACCCGGCACGTCGTCAGCCTTTTGTGTTGCGGGTAGCTGATCAGTTGGGAAACGCCTAGAGGATTCTGCGATGACAAATGAACCAACAACGATTGTGAAAAAGCCGTGTCTGTCGCTTTCGGTAATTTGCCCTAACGGGAGTCGGAACGATCACGATCTCCAAGATGGAGGCAGCCTGATTATTGGCTCTGGAGGCAACTGTGGACTCCGTCTAGACGGGGATGAAATTTCAGCGATGCATTGCGTTGTCCAGTTTAATGAGGGCAAGGTGATGGTGCAGGATTGGTGTTCAGATACCGGCACGATGGTGGACGGGCATCGTATTACCGATGAAGTTCACACGGATCCGGGTGTCCAAATTGGTATCGGCCATTACACCCTGATGACGAAATTAGATGCAGGATCCGAGGAATCCGTGGTGAAAACCTCCGAGGTTGTATCGGAGATGGGGGAAGAAACGCCGCTGTTGGAATTGGACGAACCCTTATTGGAACAAGAGAAAGAAGTCGTAGAGGATCAAACCATTCACGCAGCGTTTCAAGCCGACCCATGGAATCAGGCTGAATGTCCAAACGAAGCGGATCGGTTGTCGGACGACCTGCAAGCCGATGTCGAGAGTGGGACGACTTCAGTACGGCCGATGCAGAAAAACACCTCATCGCAGGATTCGAGCTTTGTGAAAGGGACATCGTCAAGTGGGCGACGGCATCGTCTAACACCCGATCAAGCCTTCAACCAAGAAACGATTGAAATGCTCCAAGCGGAGCTGGAATGGACACAAGCAGAGTTGGCTGAACGCGATGGCCAAATCGCGGAAATGACATCTCTCATCGAATTCGACGCTCCGGAAGAGCCTTCGATAAATAAACAGGAAATGGAAGCCCTCGTTGGACGGCTCGAAGATCTACTCTCCGAATTGGAACGAAGCGACCATCGAATCCGAGCGTTGGAAGAGCTCTTGCGAGCGGAGCAAGAGACGAGTCACGCTGAACAAGAAGAACGCGTGCAAATAGAACGATGGCTGAATGACATCGAACATCGCATTTCCGAACGTGAAGCCGAATCTCGTGCCGAACGCGATATGCTCACCCACCGTTTGGTGGAATTGCGCGAACAACTCGAAGAATCCGATCGGCAGATTTATGAGGCGGCAGCAGTGATATCGCCTCAGACCGCACATGAAGGTGCTTTGCAAAATTTGCGTGAAGAAAACGATCGGCTAAGCGAGGAACTGACAAGTTCCCGGGAGGTGCATCGACAACTCGAGCATCGGATCGAAAGTCTACAAGGAACAACGGCTGCGGAGAATCAGCAAGCTGTAATTGACGAGGCACTACGTGAAGAACGTATGGGTATGGCTCAGGAACGAGCGACCCTTTCACGCGATCGAGCTGAATTAGCAAGACAGATCGCCGAATTGCAAAACGAGGATTTGCCGCGATCTGCAGCACTTGCTGATCAAAAATTTAATGCGTTTCGACAAACCTTGAAAGAGCTCCATCAAGAAGAAGACCGAGGTAATGGATCGGTGAAGCCAACATTGGCCACACGGATTTCAAGCCTTTGGCAGCGTCTTGATGGACCAACGGATACTGACTGAGGCCAGAGATAATCTTATGCAACACTCAACACCTAAGCATGATTTCGGAAGACAAATGGTCAACCGGCCGACGGTCGAATCGCCGCAATTCGATCGCAGCGTCAAGTTTACCGACCCGATCGTTATTCAGGATCAGGTGGAACATCTTCAGCTACTTACTTCGCGCATTGAAGAGTTCTTGGCCCATCAGATTAACCGCCTGCAGGAAATGAAAACGCCGGTGGTGGATCCCCCAAATACTGACTCCGTTGAGCTTGATCGATTGGCCAGCGAATTCGAAGAAGTGCGACAGAATTGGGAAATCGAGCGTCAGCGGGAAACAGAGCGTCTTCGAAGCGATGCCGAGCAACTTCAACAGGCCTGGCAAAACCTCGAAGGCGAGCAACGCGAATTGTTGACTCGCCAAGCGGCAATTCGTACCACCACCACTACCACTTCGGCTGGATCCGTACAGGGTGATGCCTCAATGGCGGTTGGTGGTAACTATCCTACGCGGTCCAACGCAACGATGCGAACGACTTCAATTCCAAGCCAACCTGCTAACAACGAAGTGCGTCCCGCGCCCTATCATAAGGCGCAAATCCAGTTTCAAAAGTTGCGGCGAGAAATGCAAAAGCACGCGCAGCAACGTGACAAAAGATAGCCGACCAATTGTTGGGGAGGTCGTGGTTGTGTTTCGATGATCACGCTCCGAGTTATTGGAAATTGAAATTCTTCAGACTTCGGCTTCGAGCATCCCGAACAGACAGCACAGGAGGAGCAGAAAAGTGACTTTGATTTCACGATTTCGGCGAAAGTCCGACAAACCATCTGCCGAAGCTGAGGAAGAACGAAACGATTCGCTCGTCGCTCAAGCCATCCCCTCGGTAGAGCAACTTCATTACTGCCGTGTCTTACAACTTCCGGTTGAGGGTGAGTCAGTTCCAGACCCAACTGCTGTCAACCTTGCATGGAATTCGCTGGAAGAACAGATGACGCCTGTACCCGAGGGCGAAGTGTCAATGTTGATGATCGATCCAGGGTATCTGGAGGGTGAACCGACGGAAAATCCGACCGAGTTGGCTTGGGTGCAGACGTTCTATTTGGATCGTTGTGCAGTGACCAACGCCGAGTTTTCACAATTCGTGGCTGAGGGCGGATACGCGCAGGAATATCTTTGGCCCGCGGAAATCTTGTCACACGTACTGCAGTTCGTCGATTCGACGGGTTGTGCCGGACCTCGTTTCTGGGTGAATGGTCAACCACCTGCCGGAAAAGAAAACCATCCGGTCGTCGGGATCTGTTGGTACGAGGCGAATGCGTACGCACATTGGCGAGGAAAACGCTTACCGACGCCCGCTGAATGGCAGCGAGCTGCGACCTGGGCAGGCTGCCAGGGCGACGCGGCGTCGCAAAGTCGCTATCCGTGGGGCGATTCATTCGATCCATCGCGCTGTAATACCTGGAATAGTGGGCTGGGGGATACCAGCGCAGCGAACGAATATTACAACGGCTGTACACCCAATGGGGTTTACCAGTTGATTGGTAACACCTGGGAGTGGACGGCCGCGCTGTTTGAAGTCGATGTCTCCCCCAATGGTGACAGGCTGCTTACGAGCGTCGCTATGGGAGAAATCCGTGGGGGTGCTTTCGACACTTACTTTGCCAGTCAAGCAACAAGTCAATTCCGGACAGGGCAAAACCTGCTGCATCGTGGTCGCAACACTGGTTTTCGTTGTACCGTCGATGCTGACGAACTTGTCCCACCATCCGATCCCTATTCCTTCCTCGAGGAAGGTGGTGAATCATGAACCATACAACCGAACAAATTATTCAGACGAGTCAGTTTCTTGATAACAAGGTTAAAGTGACTTGCGTTTGCTGTGAGCAGGAGTCATTTGATAACAATGGCTATTGCGGTGGTTGCCAAGCGCCTCTCGATCTATCGAGGACTGCTGAAAAACGTGGGGTACCGGTAAACTTTGTCTCCGTGCTTGGTGCCAGTGGAGCTGGCAAGACAGTCTTCATCGGAATGTTGCTGGATATCTTAAGTAAAGGAAGCAGTGGAATCCAAGGACTGCCGAACAATGCTTTTAGCGTCGCCATCCAACAGCAAACGATCGGCGCACTTGAAAATCGTCGGTTTCCAGAAAAAACGGCGTCGGAAGCGGAAGGCTGGCAGTGGGTCCACTGCGAAGTGTCCAACGATAAAAAAAGACGCAACTATTTGGATGTCATTACGCCCGATTTTGCAGGGGAAGCCATTGCCACAGAGCTTGAGCATCCGGGAACCTACGTGGCGATCCGAGAAGTCATTCGGCGCTCAAGGGCCGTCTTGATGTTGATCGACTCGATGAGCGTGCGTGATTCCGGACGTGACGAGGACTTTTTTGCGATGAAGTTGGCGTCCTACATTCATAATCTGCGCAGCCCAAGCGTTACTGGTCGGAAACAGAAACCCGTCAAGTTTCCCCTGGGAATTGTTTTGACGAAGTCGGATGAATGCCGCGAGGCAATGGTCAACCCCGAGCAATTTGCCAGCGATAACATGCCTGGATTTGGGAAGTTCCTCGGCAGGAATTTCTCGAGCTATCAATTCTTCGCTTCCAGTGTCGTTGGCTCTTCCGCAACCTACGCCGATCATCGTGGTTACTTTATGCCCGTTCCATTACACGTGGAACCTCGGGGAATTACCGAACCGCTGGAATGGATTATCAACTGCACTTGATGGTCGGAGGGGCACCATGTTAATTGAGCAGGCCATTTTTACTTCGCTTCGCGGGCGACGCTCTCAAGGGTATCACCTCGTCGCTCAGTCACCCTCAGTCGACTCCGAAATCTCGGGCCTGCTTTGCAAGTGGGGACCGTCGCACAGTTCGTTGCTTTGCGGATCACCGCTCTCGGAAAGTGTTAATTTTTCTTCGATCTCACCTGACTGGTTTGCCTTGTCCAGAACCACTCATGGCGGCCCTGAGTACAGTGGGCGAGGTGGACTACAGGTGTTCACCCGATTCTTGTTGCTTCAGTCACATCAGCTGGCTACCTTTGAAAATAATCCGCTGGCCCTGATCCAAACCGCTCGAATCTTGGGACACATGCGATTGCACCTAGCGCCACCAACAGAACTCGATCCGATTGAACTTCCGGAGCATGCATTGAACACGCATCCATACCGCCCCGAAACTGCAAATGTGCCGATTGACGAAGTTGTCCGGATTCTCCAATTTCAAAATCGAGTTGCCATTTTGGGACTGAAGAATCCCTATCCGACGTTAGCCCATATTCTGCAACTGATGCCCAAGTCGGAACGACTTGGATTGAGCTTCACTACGGGGTTGAAACCTTCCGTACATCGCGAATTTCGTCTTCATTTTCTGCAGAATGCGGACGCGGCCGTGCATGCTCACTTGGCGTCGCAAGGAATCGATCTTGTCACGGCAATGTAGCTGGAGATGAGTCGAGCAACGCAATGATGCGGAGTGGCCCGCCGGTCCCGGTTCGAATTTTCATCGGTAAGGCAATAATGTTGAAGCCTTCCAGTGGTAATTCGTCTAGGTTCGCCACGTTTTCAAAAGCTGGAATGTTTTTTTCAAAAAGTGTTACGTGGCTACCAAAACTTGTCGATTGACCATGGTCGATGCTGGCTGTGTCAATTCCGATCGCCTTGATCATGCGATTTTCAACCAACCACTTCGCCGCGTCAGGTGAAAGTCCAGGAAAGTGAAGTTGGCGAACAGCCTCTTCACCCCGAATGGCTGTTCCTAGATATTTCTCGCGATCAGGCCAATGACGGCCGAATCCGGTCCGAAGTAACACAATCACATCTACCAATTGTCGCTCGTGGGTCGTTTCCCACTTTCTAAAGTCATTGATCCCAATTTGATAATCTCGGTCGTTTTTGCATGCCTCCGTGACATCGATGATCACCGCATCGCCAATGAGGCGATGCAACGGGATCTCATCCACTGTCTTACCCCCTGCAAAGAAATGGATCGGCGCATCGATATGAGTTCCCCCGTGCTCAGCCAAGCGGAATCGATTGGCGGCGTAAAAATATCCGGTTTGCGTAAACCCTGCGGGCCCTTGTTCCAGTTGAAATCCTTCCTCGGTTGGCCAGAAGATCGTGTTTTCATCAAAAGAATGGGTAAGATCAATCATTGTGGCTGCTGCCAATGGCGCACTTGGATTTGCAGGCACAAGAGTTGTGGTTGAACCTATTTCCGGTTTCAGGGGCGACATTTCCCCGAAATCTTTCGGTTCGCGACAACCGATCGACAGCAGAAGACCGATGACAATGGGAAGGGCTTTGTGAAGGTTGGAGTGAGTGGTTATCATCTCGCAAGGTTTCCGGAAATATTAGTTCGAGTCAATTGAAACGCCTCTCAGCGAAGTACGACGCATGAAGGAAGTGTTTTTTACCGCGGCGATCATGGGGTTGGGCCTGTTCGTACTGGGCGGGATTCTCTACCTATTTGTTCGTGGCTTGTATGCCGTCATCCGAGATTGGCAACTCAATCGTGAGCTGGAAACGCTGCGACGCGAATCGATCGAACGGCGCAAAAACTCACCAAAGCAAGTACCCGCTAGCCAATCTCTCTCTGATCTTACCGCAACTGAGCAGACGATTGCCAGCGACGAACAAAACGCACCTCGCGAAACGCTCACCTTTGATCTCCCGCCTGGGTTGAGCTTTGAGCAACCCGTTTCCGCTCAGGATGAGAACGATCCAACGCGTGTGACGGATTTGAAAGGATCGGAAGCCGGTCCGCTGAATTTTGACGTTAGCCCGCCTCAGACTGATGGCAAAACGGAACATGAAATAACTCCCCTAGAGAAGGAACCGAGCGATGACTTGCGCGGTAGCGAAAACGAAGCCGCTTCAGGTCATCTAAGGGACGTGGGAAATGATCCGCACGCAGACGGCGGGGAATCGACACCCTCGAGCGATTCGACCGACTCAAGCCAGGAAATCGAGGATCAGTATTCACCTGAAGTAACGCGCGGGCAGTTTGTCGACTCCGACGTGATACCAGGTGACGCCGTTGCGGAACGGTCCGAAACCGCTGAATTCCCGAGAGATGAAGCGTCCGCGGATCAAGCCCGTAAGGGGGATCTGACTCAAGACGACAACAGTTCGGATGTTTCGCATGATGCAGAGGGCGATCCGGAAGCGAAAGAAGTTGAAGCGGAAGAGGAGGAAGCGGAAGAGGAGGAAGCTGAAGGGGAGGAAGCTGAAGAGGAGGAAGCGGAAGAGGAAGCCGAAGAGGAAGCCGAAGAAGAAGAGGACGAAGAAGAAGAGGACGAAGAAGCCGAAGAAGAAGCCGAAGAAGAAGCCGAAGAAGAAGCCGAAGAAGAAGCCGAAGAAGAAGCCGAAGAAGAAGCCGAAGAAGAAGCCGAAGAAGAAGCCGAAGAAGAAGAGGACGAAACCGAAGAGGACGAAACCGAAGAGGACGAAACCGAAGAGGACGAAACCGAAGAGGACGAAACCGAAGA